>JAUPVN010000032.1 GCA_030917025.1 Patescibacteria group bacterium
AAACAATTTGAATCTGATTATTCTAGATTTATAAGTAAATCATATATTAGCCAATTAAATAGTGGCAAAATAATAAAAAATCCAAACAAAGAACTTACGCAAATGTTACAATTTGCTAAAGATTCGTACGTTAATACTGCTGGGTGTTTTGATATCTCTGTAGGTGGTATTTTAGAACAAAATGGCTACGGCAATAATACAAATATTACCACAAACAATAACCTACCCTACTACAATTTTATAAAAAATGACAAATCGTCAATTAGTATAAACAATAATAAAATACATTTAGATTTTGGCGGATTTGGTAAGGGCTGGCTAATAGACAAAATTACTAATATTTTTGGCAATAACGTGCCAGAATATGTAATTAACGGTGGTGGCGATATATATGTAAAAAATAATGTTAAACAAAAAATATACCTAGAGCACCCAAACGCACAAGACACATATATTGGTTATACACTAATTAACAATAAAGCCTTGGCTGTATCTTCTAACCAAAAAAGAACTTGGCAATATAATAGCAAAACCTATAGCCACATTGTAGATCCAAGCAATAAAGATATTAATAACTTACAAAGCATTGTAACTGCACCCACTGCAAATTTGGCCGATATGCTTGCAACAACGCTTTTAATTGCAAACATTGCAACTATAAATAACCTACAAAAAATATATAAGTTTGATTATTTAATTATTAAAAATAACGGCACATTTACTAAAAGTAAAGATTTTAATTTTAACACTCTTTAAAAACTAAAATCTTCTATAAATATTTGTTTTTTAGGAACTTTAAGTTCTTTTAATGCCCTTTGAGCAGAATCCATCATACCGCTAGCTCCACAAATATAGTAGTTATATTCTGCTGGATTATTAATATATTTTGCTATATGTTCTTTACAAATATGGCCTCTTTGTTCGTTACTAATTGGGGCGTCTTTATCTTGGCTAATAATATCTATGTATTTATTTTGTAAACAAGATTTTAATATATCTCTAAAGGGAGCTTTATTTTTGTGCTTATTGGCGTAAAATAACCAGTAATCGGCGCTTATTGGCTGTTTAATTATATATTTAACAAATGGCGTTATGCCAATACCTCCGGCAATAAAAACGGTTTTTTTAATTGGTTCTATAAGCAACTGGCTAGTAAAAACTCCATAGGGGCCATCTATATTTACATAATCACTAGCTTTTAAATTTGACAGTTTTTTGGTGTAAGACCCAAAAACTTTATAAGCAACCAAAATTTCCCCTGTTTTGCTGTTACTATCTAGCACCGTAAACGGGTGTTCTTCTGATAATAAACTTTTTTGTATATAAATATATTGGCCTTGTTTAATAGTTATACTTTTTGTAGCGGGTGCAAGTTGCAGGTTAAATACATCTGGCTTAATTTGGGTTTGGGCAACAATTTTATATTTTAATTTACCGTAGCCAAAAACGTGCCTTAACCTTAGGGCACCAAATATAATAAATAGTATTACCACACTATACCAATAAAATTGAATAAAAGTATTGCTAAAAGAAGAACCAGTGTCTGGTACATGAAGTAGCACAAAAGGTATGCTAAGGTATGCTAAATAATGAATATACTTCCAGGGCCTAAAAGAAATTTTACCCCTAACAAGTGCCGATGTAACCCATACAATAATTAGCGCAAAAAATGATAATCTTCCCCAAGATACTGCACTATTAAAAGTGCTACTAAAGTTTAATGTAAAACTATAAAGCAGGCTTTCTCCATAGCTAATAGTAACCAAAAGTGGATGCAAAAATATTAAGATAGTACCGTATTTTCCTAACCAGCTATGCACTTTTAAAAGCTGAGGTAAATCTTTAAAATATAGCCCAGTTACGCTGCGGGTACCTAAAATAAATTCCCACATTATTAAACTAACACCAACATAGCCCAGCACTGCCGATACATATAGTGCTAAACTTTTAATGTTTTGGCTTGTTAGGGCCCAAGTTTCTGGCAAATTAACAAAAAATATAAACGGTATTGTGCTTAAAGCTATCAAAAAATATAAAAAATATCGTTTTTGTTTTTCTGATTTTAATAAATTCATAAGCTAATTATAAACCAGCAAACTGAGTAATTGCTTAGTATTTACTTATTTTATTAACCCAAGCTGACACGCTTATACTCATAGCCACCAAAATCTCGTTTCATATAGCCGTAATCAACAAGCGAACGGCGCAAAATTGCCCAATCACTAAAGTTATGCCAAACTTTTAAGATATTATTCACTTCTGCCTCGCTATAAATTTTGTTGTATTCAAATTTTGTTGCCAAATACTCTATTACCAATAACTTATCTTTGTGCTTGCTGGGCCACACCACCAGCACACCGTTTTCATCTAAAAATCTAGCTAAATTATTCTGCATCATTTTTTAACTGCTCTAAACGGGATTTGTTGGCGTATTCGTCGGCTAATTCGTTACCTTTGTCTTTATTATGCCCACGTACCCATACTAGGGTTGCATTGCTGGCACGATAAAGTGGCACCACCTCTTTTACAATATCTAGGTTTTTTATCTCTCCACCCTTTTTCTTCCACCCGTTGGCCTCCCATGGGATAGACCATTTGGTAATAACATTTATCCAAAACTCACTATCGCTGTATATTTCGGCGTGTTCTTTACCTGCATCTTTAATGGCTGCAATTATGGCTTTGCCCTCCATGCGAATATTAGTTGTATTATTCTC
>JAUPVN010000033.1 GCA_030917025.1 Patescibacteria group bacterium
GGCTTTACGGTAGCAAACTTATTAGCACAGCGTAACAACGTGCAATACGAGTTATTTACGCATAAAGATCAATCTGGGGTTGGTTTTTATGTGCCACAATCTTTGCAGATGCAAATTGTATAAATATTATGATTTTTATTTTAGAACCAGATGTAATTTTAGCTAAACAGTACGCAGTTGTTGTGCAAAAACAGGGTTTAAAAGCTAAGTTTTTTGCTGATCCACAAACGGCTATAGAGGCTATAGAACAGGCTATACCACAAGCGATTGTATTAGAGCTTCAGCTTGCTCCGCTTAGTGGTGTATCGCTTTTACAAGAACTTCGTAGTTACGAAGATTTGGCCAACATACCAGTAATCGTGTATAGCAATGTGCCGCAAGAATCTTTTGGTGTTAGCACTAGCCAGTGGCGCCAATATGGGGTGGCAGACTATTTTTATAAGCCGCAAACTAGCCCAAATATTGTTTTTAACCGAGTTGCCACGCGAATATCAGAAAATAAAAAGTAGCTTATGCGCCCGCAACATTCTACTACAATTGTTTTACATCGTGTAAATTATGGCGAAGCCGATAAAATTGTAACCCTACTTACAAAAGACGGCAATAAACTAAGCGCTATTGCAAAAGGGGTGCGTAAACCAAAATCACGCTTAACTGCTAGTGTAGAGCTTTTTTGTGTATGCGATATATCTTATGTGCAAGGGCGGGGTGGTATGGCAACTTTAACTGGCGCTAAAATTAAACAGCAATACGGCGGTTTTTTAGCAAATTATGAAAAAGTACAATATGCGTATGATGTAATAAAAGCGGTAAATAGCTTAACAGAGCAAAATGCTGGGGCAGAGCATTTTGCAGTATTATGTGATTTATATTTAGGCCTAGAGCAACCGCACGCGCCTTTAGAGGTTCTATGGGCCTGGGTTAGGTTGCTGCAGTTACATGGGCGTGGTATTCAGCTAAACAAACAATCTAATGGAGAACCTTTTTTAGATAATGCTAAATATTATTTTGATATAGAAAACGCCGGCTTTTTCGCGGCTGTTAGCGGTAATTTTATGCCTGAACATATAAAGCTACTTAGGCTTTTATATAAATATCCTCCTAGTAAATTAGTTGGCGTGGCCAATGCAAATAATTATGCGCAAGATTTAATTGCCCCTATAAAACAATTTGCCCTCTCCGCCACTTAAAAATAACAAATATACATAAGCATAATCTTTACAGATCAAGCAAAGTAGAGTATTTTAAAAGTATAACATATTAACAAAAAAGGAAATTAAAAATGACTGAAGGATTTAAAAGGTTAGATGTTGAGGGGCCTCGAGATGGATATCCACTACCCAGCCCAGACGACTTACACACGCTTAATGAACTAAGCTATGCTCATATAGGTGCCGAAACCGATGCGTCTGTGGAGAGTGCAGAATCTGAGCTTAATGATCGAGACAAGGCAGAGATTCTTGCCGGTATATGCTCAGAATGGAATGTTAAGCCCGAAAAAATATCCTTATTGTTAAATGCTAGTTTTTTGCGAACTATTAATGCTGCGCTGGAGTTTCAAGATAAGGGTAGTGACGCAGAAGCTCTAAAAGCAGCTGCGGAAAAGCATATAACTACAGTAGGTGCAATTAATGATTTATTAAACCAATATACATTTAGTGAACTAACGGCGGCAAGTAAAATAATAAAACTTCAATTTGAGGCAGATGTAAACTATAAAGAAGGTGCATTGAAAGTTGATCGTGCGGAAAGAGAAGAAATAGCCGAGTCTGCTCGGGTTACTGCCCAAAGATCTAAAGAACGATTTGATGAATTATATGGTGAGGCAGGTAAAAGAATAATTCAGGGTGAAAATTTGGCAGAACTTGCGGATAGAGCTTCGTAGTAGTAGCATTTCTATATCTGAATGCTCTGGTGCGTAAAGATAAATAACAATTGTTGAAAATATAATCTAATCTTGTTTTTGATGTATAATAACCTTATGACTGTACAAAATACACAGGATGTGAGTATGGAAGATATTGTTAGTTTGGCAAAGCGCCGTGGTTTTGTGTACCAGGGTTCTGATATATATGGCGGTATGGCAGGGTTATACGATTTTGGTCCTTACGGCACAGAGCTATTAAATAATATTAAAAAATCTTGGTGGAAGGCAAATGTTCAGCTAAAGCCAAATTATGTTGGTTTAGATTCTGCTATGTTTAAACACCCAAAAGTTTGGGAGGCTTCTGGCCATGTTGGTGGGTTTTCTGACCCACTAGCAGAGTGTAAAAAGTGTAATACACGCATACGCGTAGATAAAGAACTTGGTGCAGTTGGCGTAACCGCAGATGAAAAGATGTCAGAAGAAGAGTTAAATAGCTTATTTGATGCAAATAGAGATAAAATAAAATGCCCTAAATGTGGAGCCAAAGATTTTGGGCCAGTTAAGGCGTTTAATTTGTTAGTAAAATCTAATTTAGGAGATTTTACTGGTGATGATGCAGAGCCGGTGTACTTACCGGGCGAGGCCTGCCAAGGTATTTATCTAAATTTTAAAAACATTGTAGATTCTGTAAGGGTTAAAGTGCCTTTTGGCGTGGCCCAAATAAACAAAGCCTTTAGAAACGAAATTAGCCCACGTAACTTTTTGTTTAGAACCCGAGAATTTGAACAAGCAGATACGCAGTTTTTTGTAAAACCAAATGAAAACAAGTTAGCCTACGAACAAATAAAGAAAGATAGGTGGAATTGGTATTTATCTTTAGGTATTAAAGAGCAAAATTTAAGATGGAAACAACATGATAACCTTGTTTTTTATGCTAAAGACGCGTGGGACATTGAATATAACTACCCAGACTTAGGTTTTGACGAGGTAGAGGGCATACACGACAGAACAGATTACGATTTATCTCAACACAGTAAATTTTCTGGGATTGATTTATCTTATACAGACCCAGTTACAAATGAAAAATACATTCCTTGGGTACTAGAAACATCAATGGGCTTAGGTCGTGCCTTTTTGGCAGTTATGTGTGATGCCTACACGGTTGAAGAGTTACCAGATGGTGGTACAAGAACAGTTCTTAAATTAAACCCAGAGATTGCACCAATAAAATATGCGGTGTTCCCATTATTAAAAAATAAACCAGAACTAGTTGCTAAAGCTAAAGAAGTTTATAACCTGTTAAGCCAAAAATATATGTGCGAATTTGACGATAATGGTAATATTGGTAAGCGTTATCGCCGCCAAGATGAGATTGGTACCCCAAATTGCGTAGTAATAGATTTTGATACCCTAAAAGACGATACCGTAACGGTTCGTGATAGAGACACAACCAACCAAATTCGCCAAAAGGTAAGTGATTTGTAATAATTTAATTGAATGACACAAAAAAATCAAAACACTCAAAAATATATAAATTACTCTGCGTTAAATAAAAAATTTTCATTAATAAATTTATTTACTACATTAAAAACTACACCTAAACACAAAGTATATTATATTAACTTGGGAGCAATTATTGTATTATATATTGCGCTGGGAGCATTTGCATTATTTTTGTTAAATAAATTTGGTGATAATTTGTATTGTAATATACTAATAATTTATATATTAATTGTA
>JAUPVN010000034.1 GCA_030917025.1 Patescibacteria group bacterium
AATTGGTTTCATTATACTGAAATCCATCGTCATAACTTGACCCACTTGTCCAAAGCCACGTCCAAGACTGTCTTGTAGATATAGATCCGTAATATAACAATTTTTTGTTAGAATTACCGTTCCAGTTTGGCGTATCTTTACCAATGTAATCTGGTGGGAACCAAACATGTCCATCTTTTGCAATTAGGGCGCCGTTTATTTCAAAAGGATAGGCCGATTCGCTGTCGTTTGGCTTTGGCGGAGCATAAGGCGCTATTACTACATCTTGTTCGGCAATCATTCCTAGCGCATCAGAACCGTCTTTTGTAGAGTATTTAATATCATCTGCAATAACAATAGATGTTTGTTCTGAGCTACTAGCAAGCCTACCAGAAGCTATTGTAACTCTGCCCTTAAAAGTTGGGTTAGATCGTACCCAAACATTATCTTCTACAAAAATTACTCCATTACTGGGTATGGCAATATTAGAGGCTATGGCTGTTCTAGAAAGTGCAGCTGTATATGAGCTTGTGTAGTTATTGCTATTAGAATAATTATAAGTCTCGTTAGTAACAGAAGATAAATTATAAGTATTATTACTATTAAGCTCTATTAAATACCCACGTCTTGCATTAAACGCAGTAGCATAACGTGGTATGTAAGAGCTGGTTCTTACGCCACTTGTATTTGTGCAGGCATTTGCTCCGTTTGCAATTGCAGAGTTTGTACTATTAACTAGAAGAGCATTTTTTTTAATTGTACATAGATCACTTGTTATTGCGTTAAAATCTATTGACGGTACGGGATATCTCCACAAACCCTTAGGCCGTGTATTGCAGTTTACTGGCGTAGTTACTGTTGTACTGCACCATACGCCTGGTCTAGATGTTGATCCATTGCCACCTAAATTACTAGGCGGTACATAGGTGGCGTTAGCGCTGGTAACGTCATCGGTATTTTGCCCATCCATTCTAACTCCCACATTTGAATGAACGGGGCCGTTAGCTGACTCGTTATTTCCAAACCACAAGGCTACGTCTCCTGCTAAACTAAAACTAGCAAAAGAAGGAGCACCAATTTCTGCCTCTATCGTACGCTGGATTTTTTCATCATTTGTTTTACCGATTGATCGAACAATCGCAACACTAGAGCCTTCTGATTTTGGTTTTATATATAATGTGTATGTCCCTACATTTTTGCTGTTATCGTCTTTATATTGATGCACGAAAGGCCCGTAAAATCCAGTAAATTCACCAGATGTATTTGGGGTGGCGCTGGTATTTCCATCTTTAAAGTCTGCAGAAGAATGGCTAAGATGCCATAGATAATAATTTACTCCTGCATCCGCAATGTTAAGAGCAAGTTGATTTTTGTTTACCGAAATAGATTCAGATAAGGTTAGTGTTATTACACTAAAGGTAGAAGTTAATATTATGCTAATTGTAGTTATAAAACCTAAAACCCACAATAAAACTTGCCCAGATTGTATTTTACGTTTTTTTATCATAAATTAGATTTTCTATTTCTTAAATTAACACTAGATATTGTAGACACGTAATCTGGGTTGCTTGATTCATATTTTTTTACAAATAATTGTAGTGTAATATTTTTTATAGCTTGTTTTTCTGTTACCGGGCTAGGAAGTTGATTTGATTCACCATCGTAGTACATAAATGTATCCTTATTTGGAACTTTTTTAAAACCGTCTATGACCGTAACGGTACGAGTTTGGTTAGTTATAAGACTACCAATTGGATAATCGGCAGTCATTGGCGTTACCTCTGCTAGTAGTTTATCTTGGTTATCGTTTAGGTAGTATCTAATTTTTGATGTGTAAGTATCGTGGGGCGCAAAATAAGAATAAGCCGTAATAGTATCTGCTTCGGCTACTTCTATTTGATTAATGCCTCTTATAACCTTTGTTATGCGGGTTGAGCTTTCGGAGAGTTTGTTATGAGCAAGGCCCTCGGCTTGCAAACGCATAAAATCGTTTATAGAATTTGATGTAAATACATATAGGGTAGTTAGCAGTATACTAGAAGCTATTAAAACTACAAGTAACTCTACAATTGTTATTCCAGATTGCTTACGGGACAACATTAATACCCCCTAATAGCCCAATATCGTTAGGGATATTAATTGTTTGGCCGTTAGCGCTAAGTATTAAATTTGATTGGCCAGGGGTGGCTCCAGAAAGATTAATATCACAAGAAATTTCTGTTGTTGATCCGTCTTTGTATATACATGATGCGGGGATAATATTAGATGAGTTTTTTATACTTACAGATGTTTCGCATTCATCGGCCTCGGTTTCATGGCAAGGCATGTTTAACCCTGTAATAGAAAAATTATGTATCCCAGAAGCTATACTGGCTGTAGGGTTTAAAAGTGAAGTTATTCTTGGTGCGCTAGAATTTGAGCTAAAGTATAATCTTACTTTTTGTTGGTAAAACTTACCTTCGTAATTAAATAATGAACTTTCCTGAACCGAGGCGTCGTAGTTGGGCAAAATAATAGGTGAAAATTGGCTTTCTCCACGGTATGGAACTGCCGCCACAAGATATTTAGAGGGGTCCGAATTTATTTGGCAAGCTTGATCATGAGAATCTCCGCAAAAATAGTAATTGCCTGGGTCCAGATTTGTAACGGTAAATAACCCATTAGCGTTAGATGTAGGCCTAAAATCTGTAGGATTTAAATTATCGTAATAATAGTCTGTATTATTTGTGTCGCTATATTTTTTTACACCCCCTTTAATGTAAGCTTTTAAATTTGGTATTGGCGTACCGTCTATGTCTACGTTTTCTACCAAAAAACTATTAGTAGTTTTAGGGTTTATTGTCATAGTTATAGAAGAAGATTGTTGTGTAATGATATTTTGGCTAGAGAAGTTTGGAGACAACCCACCGGCTGGTTTGATACTAGATAATGAGGAATACCCATCTTTTGAAGCAACTATTTGGTAGTCATTGCCTGTGTCTGGTTTTAGCCCGTAAAATATTGCTATACCATTAGAATCTGTGCTATCAGTAAGGTTAATGGTTGGAGAAACCGTTGGGTTAGAAACTGTAGCTAATGCTCCAGAAATTGGTAATCCCGAAGCGTCTATTACCCTAACCACAAGCGCTCCTGTTGTGCTATCTGTTTCTGCAACCCTTGCGGCTATTTGGGTGTCTAACTCGGCTACTTTTTTATTGTTAACATATACCTTTACATTTGCAATTTTATAATCAGCGGGGTTTAGGTCTGTAGTAGGTGATCCGCTTGGAGAGGGTAGGTTCCTGCAAAGCAGATTCTTATTTTCTTCGTTTGGGTAATTTGCGCAGCCGTCATGTGCATCGTCTATATAATTTATACTCGTAATTATGTTATATTCTGCCCCATCTATGTTTTCTGATTTAGTATTAGGCAGCGGGTTAGCTGTTTGTATAGCTCCATTTTCAACCGCCAAATCATCGTAGGGCAAAGATTTTAAGTATTCAATTTGGTTAGACGCTAACCCAACGCCAATTGTTTTTTGCCTAGCAAATAATGCTGTAGAGTTTAGGGCAACATATGCGCTAAATACAGAAATTGCTAGCATTGCGATAACAATACTAGACACAAGAAGCTCAATTATTGTAAAGCCACTATCATTATTTATTTTATAATCTTGCATAAGTACACTATTAATTATAGTACAATAAAGCTAAAGCTTTAAATAAATTAAAACGGCTACATAAGCGCAGCCGTTTTAATTTATTTTTTTATCTAAAATTAGTTGGTGTTATTATTATTTACTCCAGTAACATAAACTACTGCACCATCAGCTTCGCTCCAGTACCCTACTGTCATTTTATCGCCAGTGCTTGTTACGCTATAGCAATAAAAGTCTCCAGCCGCGTCTGATCCAGATGTTGGTGCGGATGTATCACAAGTTGTACCACTTGTTCCTCCATTTGTAAGAGATCCACCCTTAGGGCTCTTTGTTGTTTTATCGTCTAGGCCGCCTAGAGCAACCAAGGCTGTTACATCTGCTGGGTATTGACCATCCTTTGCATAGCCTTCTTCTGCTTTTTTGGCTATATTGCCAGCATCTGCTTGTCTGTCTGAATCGCGAGCACTTTTTGTAACGTTACCATA
>JAUPVN010000035.1 GCA_030917025.1 Patescibacteria group bacterium
CGACGCTCTTCCGATCTCAATAATGGTCAACCAAACTTTTTAGAAGCAAATTTAATTCCTAGTCTAATAAAAGATTATGGGAATTTTCCTAAAGCCTGCAAATTACATTTAAATCTATCGTATCAACAAATGATCATGCAAATAATAGGCCTCGGGCTAAAAAGATCAACGAAGAAAATTCCCCACAATAAATATGGGGCAGATAATAAAGCTACTCTATTACCATCATTAACGTAATAATAAATTAAAATATTATTCAATAAATGAATTACATATCTTAAGATATCAAATGATACAATATAATTATGAATGATACAAAAATTGTGGTTTGTGGGTCTATAGCAATAGATCGCATTATGAATTTTAATGGAAGTTATAAAAATTTAATTAAACCCGAGGCCATACACGTGCTCTCTTTAAGCGTGTTTTTAGATACTATTAAAGACACAGAAGGGGGCGTAGCAGGCAATATATGTTATAACTTGGCATTATTGCAAGAAAAACCTGTGCTTATGGGGTCTGTAGGCAAAAATGCTAGTAGTTATATAAGTAAACTTACTAAAATGGGTGTTAATACAAAAAACGTACACTATAGTAATAAAAATACCGCCTCTTTTAACGTAATAACAGATGCAGACAATAACCAGATTGGTGGATTTTACCCGGGTGCAATGCTAGATAGTAATAAATTATCTTTTGCGCCTTGGCAGAACAAAAATGCATTAATGGTTTTGGGCCCTCATGACCCAGCCGCCATGAAAAAACAAGTAGCAGAATGCAAAAAATACGGCTTAAGACTTTTTTATGATATTGGCCAACAAATATCAAATACACCAAAACAAGATATAAAAGACGGTATAAACGCAGCCGAATTAGTTATTGTGAACGATTACGAGTTTATGGTGCTTTGCGATATTTTACAAAAAACCGCCGCACAAACAAAAAAATTAATCCCAACATTAGTTATAACCAAGGGTTCAAAAGGATCAATAATATGTGGCTCTAATTATTCATCAGAAATTATAGTTAAACCCGCCAAGCCCAAAAAAGTATTAGACCCCACAGGCGCGGGAGACGCCTACAGAGCCGGCTTTTTATACGGTTACACTCGTGGCCTTAAGCCAGATATTTGTGGTATGCTAGGATCTGTGTTGGCTCTTTACGCGCTAGAGGCGCACGGCACACAAGAACACACATTTACAAAACAAATTTTTGCTGAACGTTTTAAGCAAAATTACAATATTTTAGCACCACTATAATTATATCGGCAAACTAAAGGAGACAAATGGCTACAACTAAACAAGACTATAGGATCAAAGACATAACATTAGCCCATTGGGGCAGAACAGAAATAACCCTAGCAGAAAAAGAAATGCCAGGTTTAATGAGTTTACGCAAAGAATATGGCAAAACAAAACCACTCAAAGGCGCTCGTATTGCGGGCTCGTTACACATGACAGTACAAACCGCAGTACTTATAGAAACTTTAATAGAGCTGGGTGCAGAAGTACGCTGGGCATCTTGTAATATATTTTCTACACAAGATCAAGCAGCTGCGGCCATAGCAAAAACCGGTATCCCAGTTTTTGCCTGGAAGGGTGAATCAGAAGATGAATATTGGTGGTGCACAGAACAAACTCTTAAGTTTGCAGGCGGCCTAGGCCCAAATATGATTTTAGATGATGGTGGTGATTTAACTGGCCTAATACACAATAAATTTCCTAAACTATTAAAAGGCATAAAAGGCGTAAGCGAAGAAACCACAACAGGCGTACATCATTTATATCAAATGCTCCAAGCTAGCTCTTTAAAAATACCTGCAATTAACGTAAACGATAGCGTTACAAAATCTAAATTTGATAATTTATATGGATGTCGCGAATCTTTAGTAGATGGCATAAAAAGAGCCACAGATATTATGCTTGCCGGTAAAGTTGCGGTTGTTGCAGGCTATGGCGACGTAGGCAAGGGCAGCGCAAGGTCTTTAGCGGCTTTTGGCACACGTGTACTTATTACCGAGATCGACCCAATTTGTGCGCTTCAGGCTCAAATGGAGGGCTTTGAAGTTGTTACAATGGAGCAAGCCGTAAAAGAGGCTGATATTTTTGTAACAGCAACCGGCTGCCGAGACATAATTACCGCAGAACATATGCAGGGCATGAAAGACACAGCCATAGTCTGCAATATTGGCCATTTTGATATAGAAATTCAGGTAGAAAAGCTAAACAACATTAAAGGCATAAAAAAAGAAGAAGTTAAACCTCAGGTAGATTTATACACTTTTGCAGACGGCCACAGAATAATATTGCTAGCAGAGGGCCGTTTAGTAAATCTTGGCTGCGCAACCGGGCACCCATCTTTTGTAATGTCTAATTCTTTTACAAACCAAGTACTTGCCCAAATAGAACTATTTACTAATGATTACAAAGTTGGCGTTTACCGTTTACCCAAACATCTAGACGAAAAGGTTGCAAAACTACATGTAGAACACCTAGGCGGCAAACTTACAAAACTAACAACAGAGCAATCTAAATATCTAGACATAAACCAAAACGGCCCATTTAAGCCAGACCATTACCGCTACTAATATATAAAGAAATGAAACTATATAATACTAAAACTCAACAGTTAGAAGAATTTAAGCCTATTAAAGATAATAAGGTTTTACTTTATACGTGTGGGCCTACGGTTTACAACTCTCCACATATTGGTAACTGGGTTGCATTTTTACGATGGGATATTTTAGTACGTACATTAATGCTAAATAGTTATAACGTAACGCGCGTTATGAACATTACAGATGTTGGGCATCTTACAAGCGATGAGGACGAAGGCGAAGATAAAATGCAAAAAGGTGCTCGCCGCGAAGGTATTACCGCCTGGGATGTAGCAAAAAAATATACTAATGAATTTATGCAGGGAATGAATGATCTTAATTGCATAATGCCAACCTATATAACAAATGCAACAGATTTTATAGAAGAGCAAATTACCTTAGTTACCGTGCTAGAACAAAAAGGCTACACATACGTTATAGATGACGGTGTATATTTTGATACAAGCAAATTTAGCCGATATGCAGATTTTGC
>JAUPVN010000036.1 GCA_030917025.1 Patescibacteria group bacterium
GCAAAACTTTAAATTTATCTGGTTTTAATATGGTTGTACTAGATGAAGTAGACAGGATGCTAGATATGGGCTTTTTGCCAGACGTAACATCCATTTTAGAAACCTTGTCCGCAGAAAGACAAAGTTATTTCTTTTCTGCAACTTTAGATGCGCGCGTAAAAACACTAATTACAAAATTTGCTCCTAAGCATGTTACTATATCTGTTAAAACCGCAGACTCAAGTGATAGCGTAGAACAAAATGTCGTTCATTTTAACGCTGGTACAAATAAAATTGAACGCCTACACGATATACTTATAGAACATAACGATATTAAAGTAATAATATTTGATGAAACTCAAAGAAACGTAGAAAAACTTAGTAAAGAACTTACCGAAAGAGGCTTTAAAGCCGATAATATTCACGGTGGTAAAAGCCAGGGCCAAAGAAAACGCGCCCTAGACCAGTTTAAAGCAAACAGATCTAATATATTAGTAGCAACAGATGTTGCAGCTCGCGGGATAGACGTGCCCGATGTAACACATGTTATAAACTACTCTGTGCCGCATACTTATGACGATTACGTACATAGAATTGGCCGTGCTGGCCGTGCAGGAAAAACCGGTAAGGCACTAACGTTTATACAAAAGTAACTAATTTAAAATACTTACTTTAAACCATCTTTAGAAGGCTTACTATTTTTATCTAGCATCTTTTGTTGCTTTTTTGTAGTATTAATTGTTTGTTTTAAAACTTCTAATAAAGACTCGGCATGAGTATGGCTCATACCAACTCTAGCTACAGCCATAGTATGATCATCGGCCCCCAAAGATTGCAAAAAATTTATAACTAAACCATGCTGATTTGATTTTACATGTACCATGTCTGTGTATAAAATACGTACATCACCCGCCGTGACATAAGCTTTTACGCTATTTACTTGATCGTCTGACCCTACGCTAGAAATACCCGTTTTATCTTGATCGTAACCAGCTAATCTCCATAAGCGTAAAGCATCGTCTTCTTTTAGGCCAAAGTGGCTAATTAACAATAAAACTATATCTTCTGACGGTTGGTGCGTGCCCGCCTCTAGCTGATTTATTATAGCAACATCTGTTTCTACGGCACCACTAACATCAATAACAGATTCGTTAGCTTGTTCTCTAATTTTTTTTAGAGTAACACCAAACTTTTGATAAGGGATTTTATTCATATTTTAAAACACCTTGTTTACACTATTTATTATACTACACATATTACACCCGGTACACATACGCCCAATCACTTTAACCAAAAATATGTACTACCAGTTTATTTAATCTTAAATAACTAGCAGATTTGTATAGTGGGAGCTATACTTACAGTATGGATGTCTTAGAAAATGAGCTACTTAAATATCACACAACCATGAAGGTTGGCGGTCCTGCTAAATATTTTATTACAGCTAATACAATACATGAGCTAATTGAGGCGTACAAATTTGCCAAACAAAAGAACCTCCCACTAGAAGTAATTGGAGACGGATCAAACATAATATTCACAGATAACGGTTTTGATGGGGTTGTGGTTAAGAATAATACTAAAGGCTTTAAACTTAATAGCAATGGTATCTTAAAAGTTAATTCTGGAGAAAAATGGGATGAAGTTGTTAAAAAAAGCGTACAAGCTAATTTTAGTGGGCTAGAAGCCCTTTCGTGGATTCCGGGGACTGTAGGTGGTGCACCCGTAAATAATATTGGTGCATACGGGCAAGAATGCAAAGACACTCTATTAGAAATTGAGGCTCTAGATACAACTTCTGGTAATATAGTTACCTTAAGCAATAAACAATGTAATTTTTCATATAGAGACAGTATATTTAAGTCATTAAATAGACATAAATATATAATATTATCGGTTACTTTTGCATTGAATAAAGTATCCTCAGGCCAACAATACAATATGCCTAATTATAAGTCTTTACAGCAAAAACTAATAGATTTAAAAATTAATAATCCTACAATAAAAGATGTACGTAATGCTGTTATTAAACTCCGTAAAAGTAAGCTACCTGATCCTACAAAAATTCCTAATACTGGCTCGTTTTTTAAAAACCCAATTGTTAGCAATATAAAATATAGTTTACTTTTAAAAAAATACGCTGATATGCCCGCATATTCATACAGCTCAACAGAAAAAAAATTATATTCTGGTTGGCTTTTAGAAACAGCTGGATTAAAGCAATATTCATGCAACGGTATAGGACCTTACCAAAAACAAGCCTTAGTTATCACAAATACCAAAGATGGTAATTATAAAGATTTAGAAATTGTGTTTAAACATATTCAAAAAACAGTATATGATGTTTTTGAGATTAAACTAGAGATAGAACCAGAGATTATAAAATGAGTGTCTCTAAAAAATCATTATTAAAACACCTAGAAAAGGTAAACCCCAATACAACTGAATATGATATTGAGGTTATCTCTGCTGCCTATGATTTTGCAGAAGAAGCTCACAAAGGGCAAAAACGCGCCAATGGAGACCCCTACATGAAAGGCCATTGTGGGCCAGTTGCTAAACATATTATTGACATGGGAATGGATACAACATTAATTTGTGCTGCTTTACTACACGACACCATAGAAGACACCAACGTTACAGAAGAACAAATTACAGAAAAATTTGGCAAAGAAGTTGGCAAATTAGTTGCCGGAGTAAGTAAATTAGGCAAATTAAAATATAGAGGTAACGAACGCCACGTAG
>JAUPVN010000037.1 GCA_030917025.1 Patescibacteria group bacterium
CCTAACTTAGCAAATTTTGTTTATTTGCGTCAAAAGGGCCCATATGGCACCGCTACACCAATTATGAATGCTTCTCATCTAATTGGTGATGAGCCGTTTATTTTTACCTATGCCGATGATTTATTTGTAGCAAAGCCAAACACTTATCAACAAATGATTAATTGCTATGAAGAATACGGAGGCAATGTGCTTTCATCGATGAAAATTGAAAACGATGAAGACTACGATAAGTATGGTATTTTAAGTGGAGATTTTGTTAGTGATGGAATTTTAAAGATGAGCGGTGTTATTGAGAAGCCAGGTAAGGCTAAGACTCCATCTAATCTTGCCAGTGTGGTTGGGTTTTTATTTACTCCAGAAATATTAAACTATTTAGAAAAAGGTTTAGAGGGCTTGCCAAAAACAGAAGAATTTTACCTAACAGATAGAGTTATACAGCCCATGATTAAAGATGGTCATTTGTTTTATGGTTGCCAGATAAAAAATGGCGTAAGGCATGATACTGGTGATAAATTAGAGTACCTTAAGACAGTTGTTGATTTTGGGTTAGACCATGAAGAATTAGGATCTGAATTTAAAAATTATCTTTACACTAGACTAAAAAAATAATTAGCGTACAATAATACTTATGGATGCATTTGAAATATTAGTAGTAATTTTATCAATAACTTTAGCTATTTTTTTGGTATTGGCCATTGTAGCTACGGCTTACTTAATTAAAGTATTAAAAAATGCCGAAAAAATTAGTGATCACGTAGAAACGGTTGCAAACAACCTAGAATCAGCCTCTAACCAGTTTAAGAAATTCTCGGCACCAGCGGGTGTTGTGCAATTTTTTACACAAATGCTGCGTAAAAAATAATGAAAGGAGATTGCAATATGGGTAAAAAAAGTGCAGGAGTAGCGGGTGCTGTTGTGGTGGGAGCTGTTGCGGGCTATGTTGCCGGTATACTAACTGCCCCTAAAAGTGGCAAAGAAACACGAGCAGACTTACAAAAAGCCAGTGCTCAATTAAAAAAGAATCTAGAAGTTAAGTTGCAAGTTGTTAAAGAAGAACTTTCTAAACTTATAGAAGAAGCTAATGTAACAGTACAACAGCTTAGTGAAAGAGGTAAAAAAGAGCTTGATTCACTATTAGTTAAAGCTAAAGCAGCACAAGCTAAATCAAAAGAAGTATTAGGAGCTGTTAAAAGTGGAGAAGCCTCAGACAAAGATTTGCAAAAAGCCCTTGATCAGGCAAAACAAGCAAAATCTCACTTAGCTTCGTATCTTAAGAGTGAAAAATAGTATTTAGTTAATTTTTTACAGCATCCGTAGCAATTGCCACGGATGCTGTTTTATAATAGTAGTATAAAGGAATATTATTGTGAGTGTTGTAAAGTCTAGTGATTATGTACATTTGCATAATCATACACAGTTTAGTTTGCTAGATGGCTTGTCAAAGATTGAGCCTCTTATTGACCTGGTCGAATCTTATGATATGAGGGCAATTGCTAAGACCGATCATGGTACTCTTTCTGGTACGGTAGAGTTTTACAAGCATGCTATGTCTAAAGATATTAAACCAATTATTGGTATAGAGACATATGTAGCTTCACGATCACACATAGATAAAGATCCTGCAAAAGATAAGCCACGTTTTCATCTAGTTTTATTAGCAATGAATAATGTTGGTTACAAAAATATTATGCAATTGTCTTCAATAGCTAATCTTGATGGTTTTTATTATTTTCCACGCATAGATCATGAGCTACTAGAAAGATATAACAAAGGTATAATTGCCATGAGTGGTTGCATGGGGGGAGAAGTTGGCCAGGCTATAAAAAATGGTCAAGTAAAAAAAGCTGAATCAATAGCAAGCTGGTATAAAAAGATATTTAATGATAGATATTATCTAGAGGTGCAAGACCATGGACATCCTAAAAACCCTTTATATAATGCAGATCAAGAATTAGTAAATAATGAAATTATTAAAATAGGAAAAAAATTAGATATTCCGATAGTTGTTACGTGTGATGCTCATTATTTACGCCACCAAGATCAAGAAGCACACGAGGTCTTATTGTGTGTTGGCACTGGCTCTTATCTATCGGATACCAAACGAATGACTTTAAAAGATTTTCCCCTACATGTAGAATCACCTCAAGAAATAATTAATCGATGGGGTGACGATTACCCAGACTTTATAACTAATACAAAAAAAATTGCCGATTCTTGCAAAGTAAAACTAGAATTAGGCAAAATTTTAATCCCGGAATTTCCTATTCCAGATAATAAGACTGAAAAAGAGTATTTACATGAGCTAGTGTATAAAGGGTTAATTAATAGATATGATAAGTCTCATAAAGAGCACTCAGGTATTGCAATAAATGAAGCAAAAAGTATTTTACCAAGTAGTATAGTTGAACGTGCCGAATATGAGCTTGGTGTGATTGATTCTATGGGTTTTAACGGCTATTTTTTAATAATTTGGGATTTTGTAGGCTGGGGTAAAAAGCAGGGTATTATGTTTGGCCCCGGCAGAGGCTCGGCAGCTGGTTCAATTATTGCATATGCTTTAAATATTACAGATTTAGATCCCATTGAGCATGATTTATTGTTTGAAAGATTTTTGAACCCCGATCGTATTAGCATGCCCGATATAGATATTGATATACAAGATAATCGCCGCGAAGAAGTTATAGACTATTGTGTACATAAATATGGTACAGATAGGGTAGCCAATATTGCAACGTATGGCCGTATGGCTGCACGGGCTGCTGTGAGGGATGTAGCAAGGGTTTTAGAAGTTCCTTATGCAGATGCCGATAGAATGGCAAAATTAGTTCCGCCGCCCTTACAAGGGCGCCAAATACCGCTAAAAACGTCTTTAAAAAGTTCCACAGACTTAAAAAACGAATATAACAAAAATCCACAAGCAAAAATGGTTTTTGACATGGCTATACAGTTAGAGGGAACAATCAGAAATCACGGGGTGCACGCAGCGGGTGTAGTTATTGCCCCATCATCAATTGTTGAATATAGCCCACTAGAGATGGCGCAAAAGGGCGTTGTAGCTACTCAGTACCCTATGGGGGTAGTAGAAGAACTTGGTTTATTAAAGATGGATTTTTTGGGTCTTTCAAATTTAACAACTATTAAAAATGCTTTAAGGATAATTAAAAAAGTTTACGGTGATGATATTGATATAAATGCGGTTTATTTAAAAGATACAAAAACATATGATTTGCTCTCTAGTGGCGACACGACCGGCGTGTTCCAGCTTGAATCTGCGGGTATGAAAAGATATTTGAAAGAGCTAAAACCTACCGAATTTAACGATATAGTTGCCATGTGCGCCCTTTATAGGCCTGGTCCTTTAAAAGCAGGGCTTGTGGATATGTTTGTACGTAGAAAAAATGGTCTAGAAGAAGTTAGCGTTCCTCATGAAAAATTTAAGAATGCATTGTCCCCCACTTACGGTACATTAGTTTATCAAGAACAGGTTATGCAAATTAGTAAAGAAGTTTGTGGATTTACAGGAGGAGAAGCCGATACACTGCGTAAAGCTATAGGTAAGAAAATTCGATCAGTTATGCTTAAAATGCAACATAAATTCATAGAAGGTGGGGTTGAACATGGTGGTGTACCAAAAGATGTTATGGAAAAGTTTTGGGAAGATCTTATGGGATTTGCAGATTATGCTTTTAATAAATCCCATTCGGCTTGCTATGCGTTAATTGCTTATTGGACAGCCTACCTAAAAGCCCATTATCCTGCAGCCTTTATGGCCGCATTAATGACGGGTGATTACGACGATACAGATAGGCTAGCAATAGAAATTGCAGAATGCAAACATATGGGTATCACAGTGTTACAGCCAGATGTAAATGAATCTTTTCATGAATTTTCTGTTGTAAGAGATAAAGATAATAAAGAAACAATAAGGTTTGGTCTAGACGCTATAAAGAATGTTGGCCATAATGCAGTAGCGGGTATAATTGAAAGCCGCACCAAAGAAGGGCCATTTAAGTCATTAGAAGATTTTATGGGGCGTACAGATAGCCGTTTAGTTAATAAAAAAGTTTGGGAAAGTTTAATAAAGACTGGTGCTTTAGATAGATTTGCTAACCGAGCAACTATGCTTAGTAATATAGATAATATTGTGGCCACATCTGCTAAAATTGCAAAAGAAAAATCTGCTGGGCAAGTTGACTTGTTTGGTGGTGAAATTGCATCTGTTACAATTTCATTAGATTTATCAACGGATACATTGTACACAGAAAACGATTATTTACATTGGGAAAGAGAGCTACTAGGCTTATATTTGTCTCAGCATCCTTTAGAGATATACTTAAAAATGTTTAAAGAGCAAACTGCTCCACTGTCTGAGGTTGTAGTTGACGCCGATGGCAAAAAAATTACAGTTGGTGGGACTATTGTAGAGATAAGAAATATCACTACAAAAAATGGTCAATCTATGGCCTTTATGCAGCTAGAAGATATCAACGGAGAAGTTAGAGAATTAATAATATTTCCCAAAGTGTTAGATAGCCTAAAAGAAAAATTAGCTAAAGACACAGTTATAATAGTTTCTGGAAGGATTAGTGGCCGCGATAAACAAGGATCAGATTTGCAAGAAGCAAAGGTTATTGTAGAAAAGATTTCTTTAGTATCTGTTAAAGAGGCCTTGGCGTATGAGCCAACGGGGACTACTTATATATCATCAAAA
>JAUPVN010000038.1 GCA_030917025.1 Patescibacteria group bacterium
AACATGTTTACTAATACTTTAATTTTACCCTTTTGGGTATCTATTTCACTAATAGAACCGTCAAAGCCTTTAAATGGACCATCAATAATATTTACAACTTCGCCTACGTTGTAATCTATTTTATGCTTAGGAGTATCTACACCCATACGTTTTTTAATTTTATCCATTTCGTCTGGGCTTACGGGAGTTGGCTCTGTGCCGCTACCAACAAAACCTGTAACGTTTGGTGTATTACGCACAATGTACCAAGCGTCTTCTGATAATTTCATTTCTACTAATACATAGCCTTGAAAAATTCGTTTTTCTACAACTTTACGCTTGCCGTTTTTAATTTCTATTTGCTTTTCTTTTGGTACTAAAACGCTAAAAATTTTGTCTACCATATCTAAGCTCTCAGCTCTTTGGCGAATGCTTTCTGCTACCTTTTCTTCGTAGCCACTGTATGTATGAATAGCATACCACTGGCGGGTAGAATCATATCTTTTAATGCTCATTTTAAAATTATCTCCTTAACTAATTTACTAAAAACAAAATCTAATATTTGTACAATTATCATTATTACTGCTGCAAACCCTAAAACTGCTAAAGTTTTATGAAAAGCTTCTTTTTTAGTGGGCCATGTTACTTGCTTAAGTTCTGCCCAAGAGCTTTTTAAAAAACCCGGAATAATATGTACTTTTTTACCCATAATTTTACCAGTTTTTGTTTTATCTGATACTTTTACAGGGTGATATTCTTTAGCGCCTAGCTTTCTTAGGCTACTAAGGGGTTTATAAACAATTGTTTTAACCTTACTAGGTTTTTTGTTTTGCTTTTTAGTAGATTCTTTTAAAGCGCGTTCACGCACTGTTTCTGGCATCTTTTTGCGTCGGGGTTTTTTGTCTGGCTGTTGTGTTGCCATGTATACACTCCTAAATATTAAAAAATCCTAAAGCATAATCTTTAGGTGTCTGTTGTCAATATAGCATGCTACTGCGTTAGGCGTCAATAATAATTTACTATTCATTACTGTAAATTTGGAAAATATACACTAAACACAGAACCCTTGTTAAGCTCGCTTTTAACATCTATTTCTGCGTTTACTAAGTGCGCTAACTTTACGGTAACGTATAGCCCCAAGCCTGTGCCGTTGCTTTGACGGGTTCTAAAATCTTCGCTTCTAAAAAACTTATCAAATACTTTTTGCTGATCTGCTTTACTTATACCTATACCTGTATCTATAATTTCTATTAAAACACCATCTTTTTTATGATGAGACATAATGGTTATACCGCCTGTATCTGTGTATTTTATAGCGTTGGTTACAAAATTTTGCAATATTTCTTCTACGTACAATTTACTAGATTTTAATAGTTCTAAGTGTGGGTCTAGCTTAACTGTAAGGTTAAGGCCTTTTTTGGTAGCTTGGGGTTGGTAATCTTTTTCTATTGTAGACAAAACTTCTGTAACGTTAATTGGTTCTATTTCTGCCACCAACTTGCCCCGTTCTGCGCGCGATAATGTAGCTAGATCGTTTATCATACCACCCAAAAAAACAACTTGTTCATGCGCAGCATCTAAAGACTTTTTAACGTCTAACGGTATTTCTGAAGATTTTTCTGCCATAAATTGAGCGTTACCAATGTTACCCTCTGCAATGGCAATTGGTGTTCTTAACTCGTGGCTCACTACAGATATAAATTCGTTGCGTTCTTCTTCTAGGCTCTTTTCTCTTGTTATATCTCTTATTAGTAAAACGTGCCCTCGCTGACCACCCGTACCGTAGCCAAGATGAACTGGTGCAATACTTAAATACAAGTTTATTGTATCGTTGTTTGGGTATTCTAAGCGCATATCTCTACTGCTAAATGGTGTTTTAGATCTTTCTATAAGCTCTTCAATATCTATGGGCTGATTATTCTTATTAATTAAATGCATTAAAGTATGTATTCTTTTGCCTGTTAGTGCTTTGTTTACATCTAAAATACTTAAAGCTGCACCGTTATAAATAGCAATTTTTTGGTGTTCGTCTACTGCAATTACCGCATCTGCCATGCTGTTAATTAAGGTAGATAGGCGTTCTCGTTCTAATGCTATTATTGCCTCGTGATCGGGCTTTGGCGCTTTTTTAGTGCTCATGTTTACCATTATATATCATTATATATAAAATGAATGTACTTGGGGCTGTAAGGTTTTAAGTTGTTTTTTAAGGTCTTTATAATTAGGCTCCATTTGGGCTACTGCCCCCCAAAACTGTTTGCTATGATTCATGTGTTTTGTATGAGCAAGCTCATGAATAATTACATAGTTTATTATCGGCCAAGGCAGCATCATTAAATAGGTATTTAGGGCAATAATTTGTTTACTAGAGCAAGACCCCCAACGCGTTTTCATTGGCCTAACTACTACCTGGCTGTAGTTATAACCAAAACGTTTTGCTAATACCGCTGTTTGATTTGGCAATAACTGTTCTGATTCTTTTTTAATAGCTCGTTTAACTGCCAATTTAGTACTTTTTAATACTAGTGGGTCATTTAATGTAGTGTTATATGATAGGGCGATACTATCTTTTATTAACCGAGCTTTTGTGGTTGAGCCTTTTGTAATACGCAGTCTGTAAGTTTTCCCAACTGGCATTTGGTTATATAAAATTAAATTATGTATGCTTTGTGAACGTTTATTAATCCATTCTGTATGGCTCTTTACAAATTGTTGGCCAATTACATAAGGTACATAGGGTGGCATAGTTACAGTAATTGTGCCGTTAGCAAGCACTCGCAAAGAAATGCGTTTTATACCCCTTTTTTTGGTGATTGTAACGTTGCCAATAGGTTGTACGTTAAAAACTTTGCTACTTGGCATTAAATACAAATTACATAATTCTTATATCGCGACGAGACATATCTACTCTCCCCGCTTGGGCCTGCGCACGTGATACAAGGTTTGTTAGCTCTGGTTTAGCTATTTTTGGCTGTAAAGAATCTAAATTAAGCAAATTTTTATCTGCTAAACGGCGAAGTATTGCTTGTTTATGAGATTCAAAAAGGTGTTTGCCGCTAATAACTAAACATTCTTCGTTGCTAGGGTTTTGCATAATTTTTATGGCTTGCTTAAATTGGTCTTGAGTAAGTTTGGCGGCATATTTATCTTCTGGTTTGTGCTTATCTCGGGCCTTAGAGCGCGCCCAAGCACTATCTACATCTATTTGTAACCAAATAAACAACAAGTGAGCATTTAATTTACGCGCTAAGTCTTTT
>JAUPVN010000039.1 GCA_030917025.1 Patescibacteria group bacterium
GAGTATAACCAGCAGCACGGCGTGCGTCTGCAATAGCACGTGCAAGTTCTTTTTGCTGTGATTGGCCCACCTCTAACATTGTTATTATTCTAGCACGATACGGCTAGTATTACAGCAAAATACATAAAAAATACGCCATTAGATGCCGGTAGTGTATTATAAATAACAGCAAATAAGGAGTATTTATGCAAAAAAGAGTCATGCTAAAAATTTCTGGCGAACAACTTGGATCAGAAGAATACAATTTTGATATAAATTATGCAAAACGAGTTGCAGCAATTTTAAGAGCCTTACAAGACAAAGGCTATGCCGTTGCTTGCGTAATGGGTGGGGGCAATATTATTAGGGGTAAAAAACTGTCAGAAAATGGATTTACCAACAAAGTAATAGCAGACCAAATGGGTATGTTAGCAACAATACAAAATGGCCTTTTTTTAGCAGAAACTCTTAAGCAAGACGACGTAAAGGGTGTGTATTTATTTAGTAATTTAGCCATAGAATCTTTAACAGAACGTTTTAGCTACAAAAGGGCAGATTCTAAGCTTGCCAATGGCAATATTGTTTTAATTGCAGGCGGAACGGGTAAGCCTGGTTTTACAACAGATACAGGGGTGGTTATCCAGGCATTTGAGCTACATTGCCCATACGTAATTAAAACCACCAAGGTAGACGGAGTTTACAGCAAAGACCCAGCAAAAGATCCAAACGCAACCCGATACACCACACTATCATACGATGAAGTTGCCATAAATAAAGATATACAGGTGATGGATAGGGCGGCTTTAGCATTTGCAGCAGACAAAGATATAACAGTTGGAATTTGCCAACCAACACCAGAAGATGTTTTAGCGCTACTAGATGGCGATACTAGCCATGGCACACTAGTCAGTAACGCTTAAATAGACTAAAGCATGATGGTAAGCGCTACCACGATCTATCTGGTCTGCTCTATAAAGTTGTTCTGCCAAGATTAATCGAACCATCTGGTGGGGAAAAACAAGCTTAGATAAAGACCACTGCCAAGTAACGCTATTTCTTAAACTATCATCTACTCCGTAAGCGCCACCTATAATTATCACCAAACGGCTAATACCAGTATTTTTTAAAGTTTGCAATTTGCTAGAAAGCTCAGGTGAACTTATTTGCTGGCCACGCTCATCTAAAAGCCAGGTGGTATCGTTTGGCTTTAACTTTGCCCTAATTGCATCAGATTCAATCTGTTTAGCCTTGGTGGGCTCCAACGCGCAAGATGCTAATAAAACCCAGCTTAGTTTATAACTACCCTGCAAACGATCGGTATATGTTTGCACAGCACTGATGTAGTCTTCTTGGCTGCGACGCCCAATACATAAAACAGTTATTTTCACACTTATTATTTAGTTACCCAGCCCAAAAATATAATCTACTACTAGCCACCCAAATAAAAACAAAACCACAAAAGCGCCAGCTAAAACTGTGTAAACTGTTTTAGAATTATTACCCGTATTACGCATTAAATAAGTATAAAGCCATGCGCAAGCCCCTATAGCAAAAAACAGTGCAATAACCCAACTAGCCATTAATTATCTCCTTGTATTTTAGTTTTTTAGCCATTTTTTCTAATTCTGTATAATTTGGGGCTATTCCCATTCGCCCCGGTTTATATGTATCTTCTGGGCTATTACTTGGCACTAAATGTACATGAACATGTGGTACGTCGTAGCCATCAATTCTAAGCACTACACGCTTACATTTTGTCTTAGACTCTAAATGTATTGCTAATTGCCTACAAACCGCCATAAGGTGCCCATACGTGGCTTTAGAGAGGTTTGTGAACGGATCAACCTGTTGTTTTGATACAACCAACATATGCCCAGGCTGAATAGGATAAATATCTAAAAAAGCCAACACCTTATCATCCTCATAAATTTTATAACTAGGAATTTCATTATTAATAATTTTTGTAAAAATGCTTGGAGCTTTGTTTGATTTATTTACCATCTATAACTCCATCTGCTCCATCTAACAATAAATCGTGGATCTTTTTAGCTTTGTCCATGTGTATAGCCGGTATATAGGCTTCTGCCTTGGGCGCGGCGCCGTTAGGGGTGGGGGCGGCAGAACCACCGGCGGTTTCTATACTAACCTTAGAAAAGCCCAAAAATCTATCCATTAAAGACCTTTCTATGTTAACGTTCTGTACCTGATCAAATGGCACTGTTACGCTATATTTGTGCAAAACACCTTTTTCTATTCTTAAGCCGTCGTCATCTATTTCAAACACAAAATTATTATGAACAATTAAAGCTGTTATTAAAACTATAACCAAATAGGTTACCATGGCTGGTACAAAAATTAAGGGCATAAACACTATGCCAACAATCATTAATCCAAAAAGCGCAATAGATTTACCTAAAAAATTAACAAAAAAGTACATAATTGCATCGTTGCCTAAGTGCTGCTTTGGCATCAAAAGACTTTTGTAATCAAATGGTTCATCTTGCAAACTGTGCTGAGGAATATCATTATTAGCCTTATCAACCATCTGCTCTATGGCTACGGTGTCTGTAACTATAGGGTCATTAGCCCTAAAGGCAGAAGCACCCTTACCCTTAGTGGGCACTCCACAAAAAGTACAAAAATTAGAATCAGATGCTATTAACTTTCCACAATTACTACAATAAATCTGGTTCATTAATAATTATTATACGCTACCGGGCTTGTTACCGTAAACGCATATGGTTTATTGGCGGAGAGAGAGGGATTCGCCTTGTGGCAAAAGAAAAATACTTTTGCTAACACAACTCCAACTCCTTTTAGTCGTTCTGGGGCAAGGTGCGGGGATTGCAGACATGCAATCCCGTTCGAATCCCTCCTCCTCCGCCAAATAAAAAAACGCCCAAAATGACGTTTTTTTATTTGGCGGAGGAGGAGGGATTCGAACCCTCGCGTCAAGTTGCCCCGACCTAACGATTTAGCAAACCGTCCCCTTCAGCCTCTTGGGTACTCCTCCAAATTATATATGTAACCGA
>JAUPVN010000040.1 GCA_030917025.1 Patescibacteria group bacterium
AAAAGTAATATTTACAGTTGTGCCATTTTGCGCAACAAAGCTACCCTTGACTGGTTCAAAAGTATTTGTATTCTCTGCAATATATGAATAAGTAAACCCTTTGCTAAAATCGTAATTTCCGCTTGAGGTGATCGTTCTTAGTATTTTATTTTCTTCAACCAAGCCTTCAGCAGTAAAGGGTTCATATATTGTTAAGCTAGTATTTTCTGGGAGCACAAAGCCAACATTTACTTTATTATCGTTTTTACCATAAAATATAAAACCCAAAATAATCGCTATCATTATTGTTGTTAATATAAGCGTATATTTACTAAATATTTTGTTTTTCATTATTGTTGCCTAAAGGGGTTATAGCTATTACTAAAAATTATTTCTATTTCGGAAGGATTAGTAAGCTTTTGCGTAATTGTTTTTAGGGCCATTTGCCTATCTTGGGGTGAATATGCTGTAACATAAATTGCATGAGAACCATTTTTGTTGTAAGCGGTAGGTTTTCCGTAACCAATTTTATAGAGACCAAAAGACTCTATTGGTAGTGAGTTTAAAAATGGATATTTAGTAAGCATCTTGTTCGTATTGTTGTTTGCGTAAGAACCGTTAATTTGCTCCATTTCTCTTGTATATTTAGGGTTGTTTTCAATTAATTTTAAGCCCTTATCTGTTGTTGGCTCAGAAACCAAAAAGACGTTTTTATCTTTTGGAACGTTAATTTTAACTTCTTGTTTTTTAAAGTCGGGGTGTTCTATAGAAATTATATAATCACCATTTTTTAAATAATGTTCAGAGCCACTAACTTTTTTGCCGTTTATAGAGAGCTTCATTAGGCTAGGCGCGTATTCAATTTTAACCATTTCCTTGCCGGATCGTGATAGCTTATTTACCGTAAAGAAAACAAAAATTAGGCCAAGCAATAATGTTATTGCAATTATTATAATTATTTTACGATTCTGAACCATTTGTATTCCCCTCTTCCGCTGCTATCACTAACTTCTGCGGTGGTTGCGGTTGGCGCGGCCGACCCCAATGAAGCATTAGCAGAGTTACCATTAAATGAGCTTGTAAGTTTATCTGTATATATCATTATATGACCGCTAGACCCTTGGCCGACTCCAGCATTTACAACGCCAATATCACCGGGTTTTAGATCGTTAATGCTGTTTACGGTTAATTTTTGATATTTTTTGTTATTTAGGGTCATATAATCTTCTGATGCTTTTGTTTGGCCGGGGTAGGCCTTTTCTGGATCTATTTTGCTGTTATCAACTACGGTTGCTACAAATCCACCGCAATCAATCCCACTGTATCCTCCAACGTATAACCTTTTAAAAACCCTTTCATCTATGGCTTTTTTATATTCTGGTTTGGGCTCTGTTGTTATGCGACCATCTTCGTAGGCGTATTGCTTTATCAAGTCCATCATCGCACCAACACCCTGTGCACTTGTCCCGTTGGCGCAGTTGCTTGGCTGTGTGGGGTTGGACGCTGTGGCTGGAGCTTGGCCATCGGTGGGTATAGCCTTTACTATAGATTCAATTACAGATTTTGTGTAAGCTTCTTTTTCTTCTGCGGTTAAAGCCCTGTTGGTTTTGCCGTCTCCTCCGGTTCCTTTTTCTAGGTATACCCAGGGCACTTTGTTCCCAAATAACATTATTAGTGCTATGTCCCCGGTTGAGGTACTTTCGTCTGGGCTAGTATAGTTGTGTGGCGTTTCAATTATATCGTTGATGCTCTCGATTGACTTTCTGGTTTCGACAAATATTTTTGCATACTCTGCACTTTTAGCAGCTACTTCTTCATTATCAAAAGTTAATTTACTTTGACCGTATGCTCGATAGGAACCTACGATTTGATGCCACACATAATCAGGCCCACCAGTAGTATGTAGGCTTACCCCGATAGTAGCATTAGAGGCGTTAGCTTTTTCTGCCTTGGCCCTAAAACCCTCGCTTACGCCAAGTGGCGCATCTTTACTCATTACCACTTTGTAACCTCTTTTTTCTAGTTCGGTCTTAGCATTATTGGCTACTTCCCAAACATCTTGAGTTTCGCCTGTGCCGTTGTCCCAGTCTTTGTCTTTAAGACCACTAGCTGGGTCTATTTCATCAAACAATGGACCGTGTCCTGGGTCTAAGAACACGGTTTTACCATTACCCGGTGAGCTCTCACTGCATTTACAGGCATCATTTACAGCACCCTCTTTATCTGTAAAAGCAAAAGCCCCGTTTCTTGTTAGCCCAAAAACAGTTACCACGCCGGGTCTTGTTTCTTGCCCAGTTTCGCCACTAAATGGGCTACCTGGGCCCCATGCCATTGGTAGCTTATGCTCAGGAGAACTATCCACCCCAGCCCATGCGTAAGCGTGTAATTTTTTATTTAAGTTTTCCCATGCGTTGCCCGACTTATATTTAATTGCTAATTCACCAACTTGTTCTATAGATAGGTCTTTGCTTAGGTCTATGTTAAGTTGTTTTGCGTTTTCTTTATGCCATAGTCTAAGTGAAATCCTTGCAGCCTTGGTTACTTCTTCGTCTGTGTATGCTTCTGTGCGGTTAAGTGCAAACAGGGGGTCGTCGGCATTAACCCCCCCCATAATGTCTTGTATCTCCGTTAGTTTATTGAGTATCTGGGCCCTGTCTAGCTGAAATGATGTTATATAACCACCGCCACCAACTTCTGTGCCACGGCTTAACCCATGTTCCATCCAATGAAAAGCACCAAGAAGCTCCCAGTTTTTAACTTTTTCTGCTTCTGCTGCTTTTTTATATATTGCCACAAATTCTTCCATTTTTGGTTTGATTGTTTTATCAAATTCTTCTTTGGCAGCGGGGTCTGGGTTAAAATTTGTTACTCCAGATGGAGATGGTGTGTTGGCATCTGTTGGTGTTGGCGAAGGATTAGGAGAGGGGCTTGGCACAACCGCATTGGTAGATCCACCCCCATAATAGTCAAACACCGCCCGCACGGCCCTTCCATAGCCAAGGGCATGAGGGTGCTGAGAATTTGGGTCTCCTGCGTTGTATCCAGCTCCAATTTTTGCAGGGTCGGCATCTGCTCTATCTGATAGGTTTTTTAAATATTTTGCAGAGCCAAATGCGGCGTCCGTTAGATCCCAGACATCGTTTTTACCATCACCATTACCATCTGCTTGGTAAGCATCCCAGGTACCGTCAATAAATTGGAAAGGACCTTTTGCGGCCGCGTAGCTAGTGGGCCAAGGTTCACCGGTACCATAGGGCGGCGGAGGCATGCGCCATTCAAAACTTTTAATATCGTACGGTTCACCCGCTTCTTCTGCACCGGCAAAGCCACTATTTTCTGCAACCCAAATAGCCGCAAGCAATGCTGGTGGAATGCCCGCCGCCTGAGATGCTTTGGTGATAATCCCGTTGTAAGGTTCTGGTACTGTGCCGGGTAGTGTCCCTGGTGTGTTGCCAGTTGTAGGTTGTTCAAAATTACAGTTTTCAGAGATGTCGTAATACCTAAGGCCTGATTTAATTAAGTCTCTTACGGGCTTATCTTGTTGTTGTGCTTGAGCCACAAAAACAAAACTGTTAAGAATTATAATAAAAACAAAACTAAAAATAGCGGTTTTCTGTAATAGTTTATAAAATAAATTTTTCATAGATTAATCTATAAATCCTATATGTATATGATGATAGTGGTTAGCCATTTCCCCTTGGTAGTACGTATCGCAATCCGTGGGCTCTCCGTCGGCTACGCATTTGTAGCCTTCTGGTGGGTACGCCCATATAATTTGGCTAATTTTAAGGTCTTTGCGGTTATCATATATATATTTATATAAAGAATCCCCTTCTGGCACGTGCTGAGATTCTCCAGGCGGCTTGTTCCCGTAGTACCCTATATCTAGAGCTTTTCCAGCGGGGTGATCACCCGTGTCTACCACGCCCGGTTGAGCGTGGTCCACTACTAGTGAATTGATTGGTACATCTATCTTTGTCTCTTTTAATATATTGTATAAGCCATTTAGGGTTGTTAGGGTTAGCTTTGTTTCTATATCCGATTTTTGGGTTGTTGCACTACCAGAATTACCCAGTTTTAAGTTACTGCTACTTAAAATGTCTGCAATTAAGTTTTCTTTAGACCCTGAGTATTGTTTTACTGTGCTGCTCCCCGCAGACGTACTACCGCTTGGAGCAGTGCCGTCGTACATCATCTGCATAGCCTTATCATCATTTTCTTCTAGCGCCGCGTAACCAATACCTTCTTTTGTATATGTTAATGCCATAATTGTTTGCGCTAATGCTGCTTGTTCTGGAGTTAACGTAA
>JAUPVN010000041.1 GCA_030917025.1 Patescibacteria group bacterium
TACTTGCTCTTGTTCTGTTAACGATTGCGGAAATTGACGAGCTTTGTATAGTAACCATAATTGAGATAACCTTTCATCGTAAAAACTAGGGTTAAAATCTAAAATTGTTTTTGTTGTATATTCTCTAACTGTAGCCATTGTTTTTTTATCTGCGTCATTAATAAATCCATCATAAAGCTGAGCGTCTACCGCCAATGGCTCAGTTAAAAAATGTGCTTGAGTTTTTTTATGAATTTGCTGCAATGCATCTGTTATTCTGCCTACAAAGGTTGGGTCTAATTTAAGTATATTTAAATGTTTATCTATGGTTTTAATATTTAAACTAATAAATTTTTGAGCTTTACCTGTAAGCACAGTGATTGGAGCTACAGCTGGGCAACGGTTAATAGTTAGAGCCTTTACGGGCACACGAGCAAGAGCTTCTTTATCTTTTGTAAATTGCATACGTTCTACCAACTTTTCTATAGAAAGACCCAAAAACTCAGTAGGATCATATCTTAAATCATATACAATAACCCTGCTTGCGCCATAAACAGGGTGCTCGCACAAGTTAATAGCTACTGTTGTTTTTTGATAGTTTGCATCGTATCTGCCAGAAGTATATACAAATGGCATGCCAGAATTAACAAGATTAATAACAGCCTGCTTAGAACGCATGTCGTACAAATATGAAAACAACTTGGGTTGATGTTTTTTAATAAGTTTTGCTACGCCAATTGTGGCCTTAACATCACTTAATGCATCATGAGCACCAATATGATCAATCTTATTTATACCCGTAAGTTTTTCTAAACGATTAGTTGGCTTACCATCAGAAGCAAAAGGCCACTTTATACCATCTGGACGCAAAGCACGAGTCATGCGTACAACATCTAATAAATCCCATACGGATACATTATTTTTATAAGACCATTCGTAGGCATCAAAGTAATTTCTGTACAGTAAAAATCTAATAAACTCATTATCAAAACGTACAGAGTTATAACCAACTATGGTAGTTTGCGGTATTGCCACTTTATTATAAATAAAATCCGCAAATTCTTTTTCTGAAATACCATCACTAATTGTTTGTTGCGGTGTTATGCCTGTTACTAAAATTGCACCAGGATCCGGCAAAACATCATCTGTCATTTTTACATAAAATACATCTGGGTCTTGTATTGGCTCTAAATCTAGGTTAGTACGCTGCCCCGCAAATTGCATTACACGGTCTTTTTTAGGGTTAACACCACTAGTTTCTAAATCATAAAAATATAGAGAAGCAGACACCTTATATCCTTTTATTAATAAGTAATCTGGCCATAATTTTGCTCACCAATAACAATAGTATCGCCAGGTTGAATATCTTGTTTAATTAGTTCATGAGTTATGCCCATTTTTTGCATAATATCTTTAAGGCGATTTACGCCATGAACGTTTTCATAATCTGTTCTTCTGGCAAATTTTTCTATTCTGTGGCCAGTAACTAAATAGCGCCCCTTTTTAATAATTGATACACGCCATGGCAAAACATTGTTATTTAACCTTATTACGGGTAATTCTTCATTATTTTCTGTTTTTGCCATCTCATCTGCCTGGCAAACAATTACATTTGCGGCGTACTTTAAAAGCTCTTTTGTACCTTTGTGTGCTTGTGCAGAAATTTCCATTATAGGATGTGCTAGGGGAACAACCTTAGATAAAGCTTCTTTTTGCATTTGCAACAAATCATCGTCTAACAAATCTATTTTGGTTAATACCACTATTGCATCTTTTTGTGCTAAAAGCTCTTTAGAGGCAACCAATTCACCACGTATAGCATTATAATCAGCTACAACGTCGTTAGATGTTGCATCTATAAGATGAAGCAATATTTGACACCTAGATATATGGCGTAAAAAGGTATCACCCAGGCCTTTACCCTTGCTGGCGCCTTCTATTAAGCCTGGCACGTCTGCTATAAGCAAAGAAATACCACTTATGTCTGCAACACCTAGATTAGGAGTTAAGGTTGTAAACGGATAATCTGCAATTTCTGGGCGGGCATTGCTAACAACGCTTAAAAATGAGCTTTTACCAGCGTTTGGTAAACCAACTAAACCAATATCTGCAACTAATTTCATCTCTAGTTGAACTTCTTTAATTTCGCCTTTTTCGCCTTTTTCGGCAACCCTAGGAGCTTGGCGTACAGATGATGTAAAGTGTGCATTACCGAAACCACCATCACCACCCTTTGCAATAATTGCTTGTGCACCATCTTCTGTAAAATCAGCTATTACTTCATTATTTAATAAATCTTTAACAACCGTACCAACAGGCACGGGTATTACTAAATCTTGGGCTGATCTACCGTGCTTATTACGCATACCACCCGATTGACCGTTTTCTGCCTTTAATTCTTTAGTGTACCTAAAAACTGCAAGCGTGTTTTCGTTGCGGGTCGCTTGCATAATAACATTTCCGCCATTCCCGCCGTCTCCGCCGTCTGGGCCACCTTTTTCTACGTATTTTTCGTGCCTAAAATTAACTTTACCGTCTCCACCATTTCCGGCAGCAATCTTAACTGTAACTATATCTATAAACATACTACCTTATAGTGTAACAAATAAACTAAAAAAGCCATCAGTATTTCATGATGGCTTTAACTTTAGTACTTAAATTACTGGTAAATAAAGTTACTATAGGTAGAAGTAGGCACCCAATCGCTGTAACCAACGCGGCCAAAGCCAGATAAACCATTCATATCAGAATATCTTATCATTGATCCGTCAGACGAAACCTCTTCTACGATACCTACATGGCCCAAGCCACCGTAACCACCATCTCTTTGGGCTACAGCCCCAGCAACAGGCGTTCTGCTAACATTCCATCCACTAGCCCTTGCTCTGTCATCCCAGGTATTTGCATTACCCCAGTTATTTGGCACAGGAACGCGGCTAGCTGCGTACCATGTACAATAGCCACTTGCATAGCCATTGCCACCATAACGCGGTGTAAAGCTTGCTACAGGGGCTACAGAGCTTGCAGAGCTACTAGAAGTACCTGTAGTAGCCGTTCTAGATGTATAGGTAGAAGTAGGCTCAGCTGGCTGTTGCCCACCAGGTATTAAAATAACATCATTCGGCTTTAACCCGGCAATTTCGGTATCATTAAATGCCACAATTTGATCAGGCGTAGATTTATATTTTTGAGCAAGCGAATCTACAGTATCACCTTCTTTAACAGTATAAATAACACCATCTTTAGGTGGAATCTTTAAGGTCTTTCCGGCAGGAACAGATTCTGTGCTTAAACCATTAGACCATTTTACTGTGTCTACAGATACACCATATTTTTGTGCTATAGAAGTAGCTGTATCTCCCTCTTGAGAAACATAAGTAACAATATCGTTCTTAGATTGTGAACTACCCGTAACAATTTGGGGTTTTGTAACAACAGATTCTTCTACGGAGCCCTGAGATAACTGGGCTTTAAAAGAATCTGCCTGGTTAATAACCATTATTTCTTGAGGTATGCTAGATGCAAGTGCAATATTAGCTGCAATATCTGCCGACGAAAGATTATCTAAAGGTGCGGCCTCTATTTGATTAGAGGATTGTTCTAATAATGAAAATGTAGGGCTTGGTGAGCTGGCATTGTTATGGCCAACCCAAACAAAACCTGTTACAGCTACTATTAATAATGCATTTGCGTAGAGCAAACCATGTTTTTTATAAGACTTTTTTATCGTACGAGACCTTTTAGCAAATAGGTTAGCTCGTTTTTTTTGTGGCATAGTTTTGGTATTTGCTAGTGATGTAGTTGGCTTAATAGCCGAATATACGTTACTAATACAAATCTCCCGATTAGACACAACATGCCTAATCTGCATCGCCGACACTACCGTTTAAGTTGCATTATCAATCTTTGAATACTTTCGACAAATATTCTGGCATTGCCTTAGCGCCGTGGTTTAGTAGGGGCGACCGATTAATACAAACAAATTAATTTGACTTAACTTGTCATAAAAACCGTACTTTTTAGTGTAGCAAAATTGGTTTTTTGTGTCAAGCATTTAGCTCATGCTTTTAAGACCATGTTTTAATAAGTTTTACAGAGCTCAATGCAGTATTTTTTAGTTAAAGCATCATGCTCTTCTAAGGTGTTTGAAAATCTCGTAATACCATCATCTCCAGCAACAAAAAATATATAGTCGTGGTTAGCAGGATAAGCAACAGCCTCTAAAGAAGACTTTGAAACGTTACTTATGGGCCCAGGAGGCAAGCCAATATTTTGATAAGTGTTATAGGGTGAATCAATTGCAGGATTTGGAGCAATCCCCATTTGTAAAGCGGCATACTTATATGTCATGTCAGACTGTATCATCATGCCCTTTTCTAGCCTATTTAAAAATACCTTAGCAACATTTTTTCTATCCGAAGATGTAGCAACTTCTTGTTCAATAATTGAAGCTAAAGTAATAGCCTCGTGAGTAGTCAAACCCTGAGCTCTCCAGGCCTCTATAAGTTCTGGCGTAATAACTTTAGCTAATTCGTCTAAAGATTGTTCTACTATACTAGTAGGTGTTGTTGCGTTACTTGTTTTAAAGCTTTCTGGGTATATATAGCCCTCTAATGATTGTGCGGTTGGCTTAGAAACAAGCGCTGGATGGTTTTTGTAAGTAGACGGATCAAGGGCTAGATCTATTTCACTGGTTGTAAAACCTTTCTTTTCAAATACTTGTCTTATTTGATCTAACCTTTTACCTGGTAGTATCGTAATTAAATCTTCTTGAACTTTTCCTTCTACAATAGCAGATGCAATATCTTGAGTACTATTAGAAGCATCTAGTTGATATGTGCCAGCCTTTAATTGATCCATCAAACCATTGTTTCTAACGTAAGTAGTAAATGCTTGTGCATTTCTAATTATCTTTTTTTCTTGCAAAGATTTGGCTATCTCTTGAACTGTAGCACCCTCTGGTATATCTACAACTTCTATACGAGATTCGCTACTGATTGGCTTCATTTGTTGCTGGATCCACACTCTGTAACCAGCCGCCCCAGAGGCAGCAGCAATTATTATTATTAAAATAATACTAACAACTAATGCTGTTTTACTTAAGTGTTTGTGCGATTTGTTATTGTGATACGTCATATTGTTCTTTAAAATAATCCTCTAGTATTAAGCAGGCTGCCTCGGAGTCTAGTTCTTTTGTTCTTCCGGTACGCTCTGCGGCTACTTTGCTTGACAGCGTTTCGTCTTGCCAAACTATTTTAACATCTTTTGGTAATTCTTCAATGGCAAACTGTTTTGTGTAGGCTGTTTGCTTAGTTTCTTCTCCCGATAAGTTCCTGGGCAAACCTACAACTATGTAATCTGGCCGATAGGTGTTAATTAGCTGTTTTATAGAATCAGATAAAGTATTGTCGTTATTTATAGCTGGCAAGGGTTGCGGTAGCTTGGCAATTATATTTGCCCTTGCAACCCCTATACGTTTTGTACCAACGTCCAGTGCAATTATATCATTTTTCATCTTTGGGTATAAATTTTACTGTAATTTTTGCAGGGTTATTAGGATTTTTATTTACCCAAAAAGGGCTATATGATACTACAACATCTTGCACGCCATTAATTTTCTTTAAGGTCTCCGAGGTTTCTCTAGCATTTTTACCAACAATTTGAGATTTAATTAATTGTTCATCTTGCTTAACACCACTAACGGCAGTTGTTTTAAGATCAAAATTTACAACAGAACCACTAGATAATTGGTTTTCTCTTGTTAATGAAGCGTTATCTATACCGGTAGAAACAAGTGTTTGGCCATCTCCTGCCTGCTTTAAAGCTTCTTTGGTAATTAATTGATTTAAAGATTCAGTAGATACGCCAGACATTGTATAAGTAAGGGTAGCCTTGGCTGTAACGGTTGGTGATTCTTGCCCAACGGCAGGTTCACAAGTAACATTAGTAGTGTCTGCTTTAAAGGTATCTATAATAGGAGTAATGCCCTCTTTTTTAAGCTGCGCTGTTAGGTCTTGCTTGGCCGCATCAGCGTTAGTACCGGCATTAATAGCATTTTGCAAGCTTTCACAGTCTGATGCCTGAACAATTTTAACAATTTCGTTTGTTCCACCTGACGTAGCAGCGTCGGCCTGGGCACTCATAGACGCATAGCCATTAACAGCATAACTTCTTGGCGCAAGGTTATAGCTTTCACCAGGATTTTGAGCAATAATTACAACTGCAGTAGACGGCTTATCATATTTACATGTATCTCCGTTAAAACCGCTTGGAGAAACCGAAACATCACTTTGAGTAATGAATGTTTGGCCACCAGAGCTAACACCCGTACCGGCTGGGACAGATCTTACCGTATCTGCAAGTTTATCTGATTTACTGCAGTTATAAATTGTTACCTTACCGCTAGCTTTGGCGCCCTTGTTCTTTTCACCCGTGGCAGGGCCTTGTTTAGATTCATTTTTTGTAACTGTTTTAGTAGTAAGTTCAAATGTTTTATCATCTACATTTGTTTGCAATTTAGGGCCGGCCTTTATGCTTACAGC
>JAUPVN010000042.1 GCA_030917025.1 Patescibacteria group bacterium
ATTGTAGAAAAACTACAAAAGCTCAGCGGCAAATCATACAATGATCATACCCAAAGTATGCGTGTTATTGCAGATCATTTGCGCGGTGCGACCTTTTTAGCAGTAGACGGTGTTACGCCAAGCAATAAAACCCAGGGTTATGTTATGCGCCGAATTATAAGGCGGGCAATACGTTTTGCCCTAGAACTTGGCATAGAAAATGACGTTTGTGATAGTGTAGTGCCAGTTATTGCAGATTTATATCATAACGACTACCCAGAAGTTAAAGAAAATCGCGATAACGTAATTACAATACTAAAAAGAGAAGAAAAGATATTTAGACAAACCTTACGTTCAGGAGTAAAAGAATTTGATAATTTAACTAGCAACGGTACTTTAAACGGAAAAGATGTTTTTAGACTATACGATACTTTTGGTTTTCCGCTAGAGTTAAGCATAGAAGAAGCAAATAATAAAAATATTAAAATTAGCAAAAACTGGCGAAAAGAATTTGATGATCAAATGGCAGAACAACGTGCTCGTAGCCAAACTGCCGCCAAAGGTAAATTTAAAGGTGGTTTGGCAGACCATAGCGAGATATCAACCAAATATCACACTGCAACACATTTAATGTATAAAGCGCTCCGTATGGTACTTGGAGACCACGTTATTCAACGTGGTAGCAACATTACTGAAGAAAGATTACGGTTTGACTTTAGCCAACCAGAAAAGGTTTCTAAAGAACAGCTAAAACAAGTAGAAGATATTGTTAACCAGCAAATTAAAAAAGACTGGCCAATGACATACCGAGAAGAAAACACACAAAAAGCTCTTGCAAGTGGTGTTATGGGTGCTTTTGGTGATAAATACGGAGATACAGTAAAAGTTTACACAGTGGGAGACCCAGACGGCGTAAATTATAGCCGTGAAATTTGTGGTGGCCCCCACGTAGAGCACACCGGCCAATTGGCAGAAGGTGGCAAAACATTTGTTATAACCAAAGAACAAGCTTCTTCATCTGGCGTACGCCGCATAAAAGCCGTCCTAAAATAATAATTATTCTAAAATTTGCTTAGATAAATATTCATACATAATTATGCCGGCGGCTACGCCTAGGTTTATAGACCGCGTAGAGCCAAACTGTTCTATGGCTATAATTTTGGTGCAAATAGCTTGCATTTCTGCAGACAGGCCAGGGCCTTCTTGCCCAAACACTAACATTGCTTGTTTTGGGATTTTACTTTTATGTAAAGGTACAGAGCCTGCAATGTTATCTATACCCAAAACCTCTAAATTATTTTCTTTAGACCAAAGCGCTAGTTCTTGCACATTTTTATGATGATACACTTGCAAATACTTTTCTGTGGCCATAGCTCCGCGCCTGTTCCAGTGGCGTTTACCAACAATATGCACGCCCGCGACGTTAAAGGCATTTGCGCTACGTACAATTGTGCCAATATTATAATCGTGCTGATAATTTTCTATGGCAATATGTAAGGGCAAGGCTTTTTGGGCTAAATCTTTAGCAATGGCCTCTACTGGTAAACCTTTGTACTTATCTATAACGTTTCTGGTATCTTCCATAAGCTTAATTTTATATTAAAGGCCCATAAACTACTAACAACTAAAAAATTGAGTTATACTAATAGTAGTTATATGTGGGCTGTGCCAATTATTGGCGGCTTCCTCTGCATAAACGATTTAAACTATATATTATCTTTTGCACGGTGCGAGATTATACTAGATAAACTCAATCGCGGTGTTATAAGAAAGTCGTTAATATAAGGCGACAAACAAAATTTTTAATCTAGTTTATACAATCGTTCTCTTTTTATTAATTATATTTAGCTACAGCCTTTGTAGCTATCAAAAGGATATTTATGAAAGCAAAAATCAACCAAGAGGTAAGTGTTATTAGTGTATTTAGTAGCAAACATAAAACAGCCCAACCAAGGCTTATTAACTGGCAAAACAAAGACTATAAAGTGGGGTCAATTGGTTATCATCATGTTATATATAACGGCACAGTATACCACCATATATTTGAACTAGCCGATATAGAGCAAACTCTATGGTTTAGGCTTAACCTTAATACTAAAAATTTGCACTGGACCCTAGAAGAGGTAAGCGATGGCAACGCTGACTAAAATACCGCTAAAAAACGAATATAACTCTGCCCAACCAACAGTTATGCATATAGATCTTAACAGCTGTTTTGCCATTATAGAACAGCAAGCCAACCCGCTGCTGCGCCATAAACCAGTAGCAATTGCGGCCTACGATACCCCAAAGGGGGTTATTATAGCCAGTAGTTATGAGGCAAAGGCAAAAGGGATAAAACTTGGTGTTAACGTACAAGAGGCTCGCAAGCTAGCCCCAAACATTTGTATTCGTATGCCAGACCCAGCCAAGTATAGAGACGCCCACAAGCGCTTTAAAACCGTTCTTATGGCCTATACAAGCAATGTTACCCCCAAAAGTATAGATGAATTTGTAATAGACTTTAGCGGTAGCCCAAGCCTAAGGGCGGGCAAAAACATGCAACAAATTGGCTACAATATAAAAAAAGATATAAAAAAATATTTGGGCAGTTACGTAACCGTAAATGTTGGCATTGGCACAAACAGATTTTTAGCCAAAACTGCAGCTGGGTTAAACAAACCAGATGGTTTAGACACTATTACCAACCAAAATATAAGAAGCACTTTTAAAAATATGTGCCTGCAAGATATAACTGGCATAAATGTTGCTTATACGGCTAGACTTAACGCTTATGGCATATTCACACCTATACAATTTTTAGATACCCCTGCAGAAAAACTGGTTAAAAATGTTTTTAAAAGTAAAGTTGGCTACGATTGGTATTTAAGATTGCGCGGGTGGGAGGTAGACGCGCGCAATTTTGCAACCAAAAGTTACGGGCACCAATATGCTCTTAGTAAAAAAACCAACAATATTAAAGAACTTTCGCAAATCCTTGCAAAATTATGCGAAAAAACTGGCCGGCGCATGCGTAGCAATAACTACTTAGCGCACGGCATACATTTATGGCTCCGCTACAGCAACTACACGGCCTGGGCTAAAGGTAAAAGCACCATAAACGAGCTATATTCCACCCAAGATATTATTGTACAAGCCCAACGCTTGTTAAATAACGCGCCTTTGCCTTGCAAAGTAACAAATATGGGAATTTCTGTATACAAATTGCAGCCTAGCTTACCCCTACAACAAAGCCTATTTAGCGGTACAGGGCTAGATTCTCATAGCATTGCAGACGCAACCGATATTATTAACAACCGTTACGGCGAATTTACTATTGTTCCAGGTAGTATGGCCAATATGAACGATACTATTTTAGACAGAATAGCTTTTGGCTCTATAAAAAACCTATAAATGATATAATGTAAACATGACAAAGCAAGTAATAGAAGCAGAAGTAATTAGCCAACCAGAGGGTTTTTCTTACAAAGAACGCTATACAAATTATGCAGAACAAACCAAAAAAGTATCTGTTTTTGCTTGGGTAATGGGTTTATTATCTTTAGCATTTAGCCTAATCCCGGTTTTTGGATTTATTTTTGGGTTGATAGCACTAACAATTAGCTTAATCAAAAAAACTGCACCGGTTTTACCAATATTAGCGCTTATTATATCTGGTTTTATAACAACGTTATTTTTACTAGTAGTTGCTGTTTTTAGAGCCATTTTTTAAGATGAAAATATCCGATTTTAATTATGATTTGCCAGAATCATACATTGCCCAAGAACCACCAGAAGTACGTGGTTCATCCCGCTTATTAGTATTAGATAAATCTTCTGGCCAAATACAAGATAACAACTATTCAGATATAACAAACTACCTAAACAAAGGCGTTGTTCTGGTATTGAACGATACAAAAGTAATTAAGGCTCGGCTATTTGCCACAAAACAAAACGGCGCCAAACGAGAGCTAATATTAATAGAAAAACACGGCAAAAACGATAACTGGCACACTCACAAAGTGTTGTACCGTGGAAAACTGTCTAAAGGAGACGTTTTAAAAGTAAACAAACACACACTTAATGTAGAGCAAATATTAGGAGAGGGTATAGCACTAATAATAAGCAATCAAGACTTGCTTAAAATTGCCCAAGAATATGGCCACGTTCCTTTACCGCCCTATATTAACCGCCCAGATGATATTGCAGACAACAAGCGCTATCAAACAATATGGGCCAAAGAACAAGGCTCGGTTGCGGCACCAACGGCTAGTTTAAACATGACACAAGACACACTAGCTAAATTACAAAACAAGGGCGTTTTTATAGTATATGCAACCTTGCACGTAGGTTTAGGAACATTTTTACCCGTTAGAACAGATAAAGTAGAAGATCACACCATGCACAAAGAATATTTTGAGGTTCCAAAAAGCACAGTACAAGCTATCCAAAATGCCAAACAAAATGGTAATAAAATTATTGCACTAGGTACCACAATCACCAGAACCTTAGAATATTGTCATAAAGAAATACTTTCTAAGACTGCTCAAGATTTGCAAGGAGAAGCCGATATTTTTATGTATCCTGGGTACAAATTTAAAGTAATAGACAGTCTAATAACAAACTTTCATGCTCCAAACAGTACTGTTTTATTACTAGCAGCTGCATTTGGAGGTTGGGATAACCTAAAAAATGCTTACGAACACGCTAAAAAACAAAACTATCGCTTTTTAAGCTACGGCGATAGCATGTTTATTTACTAATTTATTGGACTTTTCGAGTATTTCTAGGTTGTGTAGAAACAGTAGCGCTAATAGGTGCGCCAGCTTGTTCGCTAGTTATATTTACTGCTAACTGATCGGCAGTATTATTCTGTTTAGCTCGTAACCTTTGTATGCGTTCGGCTTCTTTCTCGTCTAAATCATCTATCTTAGATTGCATATATTTAATAAATGCGCCCACTAGCCAAACTAAAATTAAATAAATAATTATTGCAAAAATAGCTGCTACATCTAAGTATCCACCGTCTCCAAGTGGTTTTGGCGTAAAAAGGCCCCTAAAGGGTTCCATAAAATCGCTAGAGGTACGGTAAACAAATTCATAAAAACCCGCCGATGGGTTTGCATTTGTTGCCGCCAAAAATACTCTAAAAGATAGCATTATAGTGCCAAAAATTATCCAAGCATAAAATAGCCAACCAATTACCTTACTAAAGCGCATATAGCCCGGTATTTTTATTGGTATAGAATCATCTGGTATAACTGTTTCTTGATTTGTTTTAGCCACTGTATTTTCCTTTGTTTATAATTGATATAATACACCAAAACAATACACAAATATACGCTAAAAGTTATTATACTCATAAGATACTGTTACAATATATATTATGAAACAAGCCATAAAATTTACTGTAAAAGATAAACTAAAAAATAGTTTAGCGCGCACAGGCGAAATTAAAACGCAGCACGGCGTTATTAATACACCAGCTTTTATAGTAGGCGGTACAAAAGCAACTGTTAAAGCCCTTACCCCAGACCAAGTTACATCTTTAGGTGGCCAATCTATACTAGCTAACACATACCATTTAATGCTTAGGCCAGGGGCAGATATAGTTAATGAGGCTGGCGGTTTAGGCAAATTTATGAACTATGCTGGCCCAACTTTTACCGATAGTGGCGGGTTTCAGGTTTTTAGCCTTGGCGTTGCCTATAAAAAGGGGATAGATAAAGTATCGCACAGCCAAAAAGGTGAATCTGGCGCCGCTAAAGCAACCCAAGATCAACTAGCAAAAATTACTAATAAAGGTGTGCACTTTAGAAGCCACATAGATGGCCAAAAGCTCATTATGACTCCTGAAAGCTCAATGGAGCTTCAACATAAAATTGGGGCTAATATTCATATGGCTTTTGATGAATGCCCAGCACCATTAGCAGATAGGCCATACATTGTTAGTAGCTTAAACCGAACACACGATTGGGCTAAGCGTTGCTTAACAAGGCATCAAGAACTTAACAAAGAACATTTAGATAAGAACGAGCCATTGCAGGCATTATTTGGCATAGTTCAGGGAGCGCGTCACCAAGATTTACGTATTCAGAGTGCAGAATATATTAGTAGTTTAGGCTTTGATGGAATAGGAATTGGTGGTGTTTTTGAAACAGGCGATATAGAAACAGAAGTAAAATGGGTTAATCAAACTGTGCCAGAATCTTTACCACGGCATTTGCTTGGTATGGGCGCACAACCAGCCGATTTATTTTTAGGTGTAGAATACGGAATAGACACATTTGACTGCGTAGCTCCAACCAGGCAAGCTCGTAACGGAGCAATATATACTGCTACTGGCAGAATAAATATACGAAACACCGGCTTTATGAGAGATTTTAGCCCATTAGATAAAAACTGTGAATGTTATGCCTGCCAAGGGTTTTCTAGGGCATATATTAATCATCTTTTTAGATCAGACGAAATTTTAGGAGCAATATTGGCAAGTATTCATAACGAATATTTTGTAGTACACATGGTAGACAATATACGCCAAAGTATCGTAGATGGAACATTTTACAATCTTAAAGATACAACGCTAAAAAAATATTACTAAAATATTTTTGGAGATTCAAAAGTATCAATATTTTCTTTGCTTTTAATGTAATCTATTATTTTAATCGTAACCGGAGATAATAGTAGCTCTGTTAACATTTTTATAACATACACAGTGGCAATAATATTAATTAAAACAGCACTACTAACGGTGCCGCCAAATGCTAAAACTGTAAAAATAGTAGTATCTAGCAAGCTTCCTATAGCAGATGAACCCATTAATCGCCCCCACAAACCCTTACCCTTGGTGCGAACTTTAAATTTTGCTAACAAATAACTATTGAATAATTCGCCAATAAAAAATGCTGCCATACTGGCTAGAACTATTCTCCATACAAAACCCAGTATGTCGCTATAAGCCTGCTGATGCTGCCAGTCTATTGGGCTAGGTAAAATTTGTACCACCCAAAAAGTTAACACAGTTAACAATAACATTGCTAAACCAATATACAATAAACGCCTCATTCGCTTAAAGCCATATATTTCTGTAATAATATCGCCAACAATATAGGCTAGAGGAAACATTATTGTTCCGGCATCAAATACAATTCCTCCAATTTGAATTAATTTAACACTAGCAATATTACTAACAATTAAAGTAGTAACTAGTAGTGCTACTAAAACTTCGTAATATATAAATGTTTTTTTATTAGGCATAAGATTACATACAATTAATTAATTTTAGCCTTTTGTATGTCACCTCAAAAGCAATTAGTAAATTATATCATAAGTATTGTTTAACATAAAACAGCGCCCTAATAATAGAGCGCTGTTTTGGCTAACAATTATAAAAAATTATTTTTTGCTAGCAGCTTTTGGAGCTTTTTCTACAGAATTAGAAACTTTAATTTCTTCTTCATCTATAGTTAAGGCTAAACCGCCAGAACCAGAAACTACTATATTAAATATAATAGCTACTATTGCTCCTTGAATCCATCCAATTAAAAACATTACCAATGGGTAAACTACAACCCAACCAATAATTATAGCAATAGACACACCTATGTCGCCTAAAACGCTATAGTTATTGTTCGCTATAACACCTACGGTACTAGTAATTGCGCCTACTACGCCCACTAATAGCCCTAAAATAGCAGCCCAAACACCAAATAATTTGGCAAATGAAGCAACCCCAACCCTGCGAACAGTTAATGTTTTCATAACTTCTCCTTATTAGTATCTTTATTATCTACTAATATTGACCAAATTACAATACTTATTTTACAAAATCTACAAAAGAGTTACCAAATATAGTGCAGTTCCTAAAGCAAGAACAATATTAATGTAAAAAATTACTATTAATATTTTTGCAAAAAGAGCATCACTAAAAGAACTATTTTTGATCATTTGAATACAAACAAGCAAAAATAATGGTAAAACCAGTAGCATAAATGCGCCAAAAAATCTCATATAATTATTATAGCACCAAAAATTATTTTCTTGGCTGCATTAATTTTAAAGTTTGGTTTCTTACAAATGATCTTGGCAATAATCTAGATAATATTGCAGCATTTTTATTTTTTTTACCATATATTACTATTGGCTTATTTTGTAACATTGCACTATAACCAAACTTAGCCACATCTTTTGCTAAAGGTAAATTGCCATTAAAAAATTCTAATTTATCTATCCCAGAGTTATCTACAAAACCAGTTTTACTTGGGCCTGGGCATAAAGCAGTTACCGCAACACCATAAGATGCATATTCTTGGTGCAATGCTTCAGAAAATGACACAACATAGGCTTTAGTGGCAAAATACTCTGCCATAAATGGGCCAGACACAAACGCAGCCGTAGACGCTACATTTAATATATATCCGCATTTTCTACGGCGCATTTGAGGCAAAAACAAATGAGTCAATAAAGTTAAAGCAGCAACATTAACAGAAATCATGCTGGCAACTTTTTCTTCTAATAAAGTATCAAATAAACCATATTCGCCAAAACCAGCATTATTAACCAAATAATATACTCTAAGCTTTTTACGCATTATTGCTTTATACAGCTTATTTATGTTTTCGGTTTTAGATAAATCATAAGAATATACATAAACGTTTATATCATATTTTTTACGCAGTTCATTAGCAAGTTTCTTTAAAAGAGATGTACGCCTAGCTACTAGCACAACATCAACACCATCTGATGCAAATAATCTAGCAAATTCGCTGCCAAAGCCAGATGAAGCTCCAGTAATTACAGCAACTCGCCTAGATTTTGCTGTTCCAAAAGTTCCCAAAAATATACTCCTACACAAACTATTCTTGCATCATAGCCCACCATAGTGCATATTTTATTATTTACTTTGTATACTAACATATAACCATAACGTCGCGCCATGTAAAAAATACAATTACAATATTTTAATGTAATTTCCTTAAGAAGATTTTAAAATAGCCATGAAAGGATAACACTGATATAATAGTATTTGAAATTATACAATCAACGGAAGGATAGTAGTGAGCAAACAAGAAGTAACCCTAGAATTAAAACCTAGAACAATTATTAGAAAAGGGCTAAATGCACTTAAAGAAGATGGCATGATACCAGCGGTTATACATCAACCTGGTAGTGAATCGCTAAGTGTTAGTGGTACTAAAATAGACATGCTAAAAGCCTACAAAGAAGCTGGCAGAA
>JAUPVN010000043.1 GCA_030917025.1 Patescibacteria group bacterium
GTGAAAATAACGTTAGCTTTGAGGCGCCTTTAATGGCGGTTGCCGAACTTGTAAATAAAGTTACAGGAGAGGTAAAAGAGCAAGAAATATATTTAGGTGATTACCCGTGGATGACTAAGCGGGGTACTTTTGTAATAAATGGAGCAGAGCGTGTAGTAGTTAGCCAGTTAATTAGAAGCCCTGGTGTTTTTTATACCGCCGATTTACATGGGTCTAAAAATTATTATGGTGCAAAGGTAATACCTAACCGAGGAGCTTGGTTAGAATTTGAAACAGCTGTAAATGGTGCAATATACGTAAAAATAGATAGACGCCGTAAGATTGCTGTTACTACGTTATTAAAAGCACTTGGTATGAACGAGGCAGCTATTAAATCTGCCATGCAACATGTAGATACCGGTAAACTAAGTTATATAGATGCAACACTAGAAAAAGATCCTTCAAAAGGGATGCAAGAGGCTCTAATTGAAGTTTATAGACGCTTGCGCCCTGGCGATTTAGCCACAGTAGATAATGCTCGTAGCTTAATAGAAAGTATGTTTTATAACTACAAGCGTTTTGATTTTAGCCGAGTAGGCCGTTATAAGCTTAACCAAAGGTTAAACCTAGATGTTGATAACACTTTAGAGAACCGTGTTATGCGCCTAGAAGATTTAACCGCAATACTAGCAGAACTTATTAGGCTTAATAACACACAAGAACCAGCAGACGACATAGATAGCTTGTCTAATCGCCGAATTAAATTAGTTGGAGAACTAGTACAACGTCAATTTAGAATTGGTTTACTACGCATGGACAGAAACGCTAAAGATCGCATGAGCATGAGCGAAATAGAAACAGTTACTCCTAGCCAGCTTATTAATGCTCGCCCTGTTGTAGCGGCTGTTCGCGAATTTTTTGCATCTAGCCAGTTAAGCCAATTTATGGATCAAATTAACCCATTAAGTGAGCTTGCTCACAAGCGCCGCCTAAGCTCTATGGGCCCTGGTGGTTTAAGCCGAGAACGCGCCGGTTTTGAAGTTAGAGATGCTCACGCTACCCACTACGGTCGTATTTGTGCTGTAGAAACCCCAGAAGGTGCCAACATTGGTTTGGTGCTAAACATGGCTACCTATGCCAGAGTAAACGAATACGGCTTTTTAGAAACTCCTTATCGTAAAGTTTTAAATTCTGTAGCAGCTAAAGATGCTGCTAATCATATTGCAGCAATAGATTTAGAAGATGAATCAGGCAAAACTATTGTTAAAAAAGGCAAAACCATAACATCCGCAGATGCAAAAAAACTTGCATCTGTTAAAAATCGTGCAACTTGGCCTGTTAAAGCCAAAGTAACAGACGAAGTTGTCTTTTTAGATGCAAGCGGAGAAGAAAATGCTGTAATTGCAGGTTTTGGCAATAATATAGATGACAACGGCTATTTTGTAGAAGATCGTGTATCGGCTCGTAATAGATTAGTTGCCGGTGAAGTAGACGCCAATACCGTAACTCATATAGATGCTGCTAGTAAGCAAATTATTGGCTCATCTGCCGCACTTGTTCCATTTATAGAAAAGAACTATGTTCTAAGAAGCTTAATTGGCAGTAACCAGCAGCGTCAGGCTGTTCCCCTTATTAACCCTAAGGCCCCCTTAGTGGGTACGGGTATAGAAGCCTATGTTGCTCGTAATACAGGGCAATTAATAGTTGCAGAGGCAGAAGGCACTGTACAAAAAGCTACCGCAGAGGCAGTAGTGGTTGAATATAAAGAAGGTAAGAAAACTTACGTTCCACAACACTACGTTAGAAGTAACGAAGGCTCTAGCATCAATCAAAAAGTTGTTGTTTATAACGGCCAAAAAGTTAAAACTGGCGATGTATTAATAGAAGGCATGAGTATAGAAGATGGTGAGCTTGCCTTAGGTCAAGACGTTTTAGTAGGTTTTATGCCATGGGGCGGTTATAACTTTGAAGATGCTATTGTTATAAGTGAGCGCCTTGTTAAAGAAGATGCTTTTACTAGCGTTCATATTGTTGATTACATGACAGAGGTAAGAGAAACTAAGTTAGGCCCAGAAATTGTTACCAGAGACATACCTAATGTATCAGAAGAAGCCCTAAGGCATTTAGACGATGATGGTATCGTTCGTATAGGTGCAGAAGTTCACCCAGGTGAAATCTTGGTAGGAAAAATTACTCCAAAAGGAGAACAAGAGCTTTCTAGCGAAGAACGCTTATTAAGAGCAATTTTTGGCGAAAAAGCTAAAGATGTAAGAGATACTTCTCAAAGGATGAGTAACGGGAAACACGGTAAAGTTGTTGGAGTAAAAATATTTAGTAGAGAAAAAGGTCATGAGCTAAAAGCTGGCGTTATTATGCAAATTCAGGTTTTTGTTGCCCAAATGCGTAAAATTGCTGTAGGTGACAAGCTAGCTGGCAGGCACGGTAACAAAGGTGTTATTGCGCGTGTTTTGCCAGTAGAAGACATGCCATATATGGAAGACGGACGACCGCTAGATATGGTGTTAAACCCACTTGGTGTTCCAAGCCGTATGAATTTAGGACAGTTATTTGAAATACCTTTAGGTATGGCCGCAAAAGCTCTTGGTATAAAAGTCGCTAGCCCACCATTTGACGGTGTTCCACTTAAAAAGATAGAAGATTTGTTAGAACAAGCTGGTTTGCCACGCGATGGTAAACAGCAGCTTTACGACGGCCGTTCTGGTGAGCCATTTAAAGAGCGAACAACAGTAGGTATGATGTATACCATTAAGCTTAATCACATGATTGCCGATAAAATTCATGCTCGTTCTACCGGTCCATACACCATGGTTACTCAACAACCATTGGGTGGTAAGGCACAAAATGGTGGTCAGCGTTTTGGAGAAATGGAAGTTTGGGCGCTAGAGGCTTATGGTGCCGCCAATACGTTACAAGAAATGCTAACCATTAAATCAGACGATGTATATGGCCGCGCAAAAGCTTATGAGTCTATCATTAAACAAACTCAAATTGTTGGTCCAAAGGTACCAGAAAGCTTTAATGTGTTAGTTAAAGAACTTCAAGGTTTGGGCCTTAAGGTTGATCTTGTTGGTGCCGAGTTAGAAGAAACCGACGCAGAAGTTTTGCTAGAGGAAACAATTAAAGAAGAAGCAATAAATCAATCCGACATAGATGTACCACACGAGGCTGTTAATCCTTTAGACGTAACAGAAGAAGTTGCCGCCGATGAATTTGAGGTTTTGCAAGAAGGGGCCGATGAGCCAACTGTAACCATGACAGAAAACGACAACGAAGAGGAGACTAAATAATGCGACACTACACATCAGGCACAAATATATCCGATTTTGATGCTGTGCGTCTTGCCATTGCAAGCCCAACAGAAATCATGAAATGGAGCTATGGAGAGGTTTTAAAGCCAGAAACAATTAACTATCGTACTCAAAAACCAGAAAGAGACGGTTTATTTTGTGAACGTATTTTTGGGCCAGTAAAAGATATTAACCCGCATGATGCAAAATATAAAGGTATGCGATCGCGCGAGGCTGCAGTAGATAAAAACGGTGAGATTGTTACAAAATCTGTTGTTCGCCGAGAGCGCATGGGCCATATTAATCTTGCAAGCCCAGTAGTACATATTTGGTTTTTACGTGGTACTCCAAGTGCTATTGGCTTAGTTTTAAATATGACCGTAAAAAATCTAGAAAAAATTGCTTATTTTGCTAGTTACGTTATTTTAAGTGTAAACGAACAAAAGCGCGATCAAATGTTAGCCGATAAAGAAGCAGAAGGCGCAGCCGCAAAAACTGCCATAGAAGCTAGGTTTGAAAAATTGGCACAAGAAGATGGCGCAAATGTCAAGCAACTAGCAATAGAGCGTACCAAAGAAATAGAAGAAGCAGCTGCAGAATACGAACTACTAAATAGCCAACTGCAAAGTTTAGTAGAAAACGCTCTTATTTCAGAAAACGACTTTAGGGCTTTGCCAGATGAGCTACAAGACCTAGTTACTGTAAGTATGGGTGGAGAAGCCATTCAGAAAATGCTAGAAAAGGTAGATTTAAACGATGTTATTACCAATCTGCAAGCAGAAGTAGAAGACGCCAAAGGTCAACGCAAGAAAAAGATAATGAAACGCCTAAGAATGCTAGAAAACATGCAAAAAGCTGGCATTACACCACCAAGTATGTGCTTAACTGTTTTGCCAGTAATCCCCCCAGACTTGCGCCCAATGGTGCAATTAACTGGTGGTCGTTTTGCAACAAGCGATCTTAACGATCTTTATCGCAGAGTTATAAACCGTAATAACAGGCTTAAAAAACTTGTTGGTCTAAATGCTCCAGAAGTTATTAGAAGAAACGAAATGCGTATGTTGCAAGAAGCAGTAGATGCTTTAATAGATAACAATGCTGCTCGTAGCGGCCGAGCCGTGTCTTCTACTGGACAACGCCGCCGCCTAAAAAGCTTGTCTGACATGCTTAAGGGCAAACAAGGCCGATTCCGCCAAAACTTACTTGGTAAACGTGTAGATTATTCTGGACGTTCTGTTATTGTGGCCGGTCCAGAGCTTAAGATAGACGAATGTGGTTTGCCAAAAATGATGGCTCTAGAGCTATTTAAACCATTTGTTATTGGCTATTTAATAGCTAACGATTACGCTCATAACATTCGTTCGGCTACCAGGTTAATAGAAACTGGAGATATTACAGTTTGGGATGCCTTAGACGAAGTTACAAAAGGAAAGTACGTTTTACTAAACCGTGCGCCTAGTTTGCATCGTTTAAGTATTCAGGCATTTAAACCTCGCCTTATAGAAGGCAAAGCCATTCAATTGCATCCTTTAGTATGTGCCGGTTTTAACGCCGACTTTGACGGCGACCAAATGGCAGTTCACTTGCCACTATCAGAAAAAGCTCAGTACGAGGCCCGCGAAATTATGGCCGCAAATAAAAACTTGCTTAAGCCATCAGACGGAACGCCAATCTTGCACATTGTTCAAGATATTGTTCTTGGTACTTATTACATGACATACGATAAGTACAAAGACGAAAAGCCAAAAAATTACTCGGATATTAACGAGGCATTAATGGCTTACGACGAGCGTGTAATTAAACTGCAATCTCCTATAGTTATATTGTTTAGGGGCCAAAAGGTGCAAACAACGCTTGGCCGTGTTTTGTTTAACGAACTGTTTCCTCATGATTTTCCGTATCAAAACGAGGCAATGACAAAAAAGCGCCTAAAGTCTGTAATGGCTCATATTTACGAAAAATATGGTCAAGATAAAACTGCAGAAATTGCTGATAGCCTAAAAGACTTAGCTTTTGAGTTTGCAACGGCTTCTGGCCTTACTATGGGCATGGACGACTTTCCTAATATAGATGGTTTAGATAAAGCCCTAGATACCGGAGAAGAAAATGCTGCTAAAATTAGTGATCAGTACAACACTGGTTTGTTAACAGAAGACGAGCGCTATAGATTAACTGTAGAAAACTGGGTTAAGGTAGACGGCACCGTTCAAACAATGCTTGCCGAACAACTTGAGCATCAAGATAATTCAATGTCTATTGCTATTTTGTCTGGAGCGCGTGGAAACATTAGCCAGATGAAACAATCTACTGGTATGCTTGGCGTGCTTTCCGATACAAGTGGTCGCGCCATTGAGTTACCTGTTAAATCTGGCTATAAGCAAGGCTTAAACCAGCTAGAATACTTTACAGGTACTAGGGGTGTACGTAAAGCGCTAATAGATATTGCGCTAAACACAGCCGATTCTGGTTATTTAACAAGACGCTTAGTAGATGTAAGCCAAGATGTATTTACGGTAGAGGATGATTCTGATGATCCAGGTTTTGCAATTTACAGAGAAGATTCTAAAGAAACAGGTATCGCCATAGAAAACCGTCTAGAGGGCCGCTATGCTGCAGAAGATATTTTAGTAGATGGTAAAAAGGTTGTTGGTAAGGGCGAACTTATTACCAGAACAGCTGCTCATAAAATTGCCGATAGCACGCTAGATGGCGTTAAAATTATGAGTGTTCTAACTAGTGGCACCGTAAGGGGCGTTTCTCAAAAGAGTTATGGTATAGACCCAACCAATGGCCAACTAGTTGTTAATAGGCACCCTGTAGGTGTTATTGCTGCCCAAAGTATTGGCGAACCAGGTACGCAGCTTTCTCTAGACTCTAAACACCGTGGTGGTGCTATTGTGGCAGACGAAACAGCCCAAGGTCTTACTCGTGTAGAAGAGCTATTTGAATCTCGCGCACCTAAAGGTCAGGCTTATATGGCAGACATAGATGGCGTGGTAAGCATTAAAGAGCAAGCAAGCCAATATGCTGTTCAGGTTAACGGAACATCTCAAGAGATAATAGAATACAAGCTTGGTGCACGCATACCTATGGTTGCAGATGGCCAAGATGTAGCAATTGGTGATGTATTAGCCGCCAACGAAGATAACAGCGAACCTTTGGTTGCTGGTTATTCTGGTGCGGTTGCCGTTAAAAAGACTAAAATTGTCTTGGCTCCAAATACCACATCTTCTGTTAGATACGAAATACCAGCCTTTAAAGAGCTAGTAGTAAAAGAGGGCGATAAAGTAAAAGCCGGCGATAGATTAACCAGTGGTTCATTAAACTTGCAAGATTTATTACGTCTTAAAGGCGTTCAACCTACTCAACGTTATATAATGAACGAAATCAACAAAATTTTTGCCGCTCAGGGCCAAGATATTGCCGATAAGCACTTAGAAATCATTATTCGCCAAATGTTTAGTAAAGTCTTAATAGAAGATTCTGGCGATAGTGAGTTTGTTATAGGTGATGTTGTTACCAAAGCGTTAGTACAAGAAGCTAACCAAGAGTTAAACGCTGCCGGTAAACAACCTGTTGAATATACTCAAATGTTGCTTGGTATTACCAAAGTGTCTACTTGGGCAGATAGCTTTTTGTCGGCTGCAAGTTTTCAGGATACAACAAGAGTATTAATATCTGCCGCAACCAGTGGTAGAGAAGATCATTTGTATGGTCTTAAAGAAAACGTTATCTTAGGTCGAAAGATTCCTGTTGGTACTGGCTATAAAGACATAGAACTAGATGAAGATGGTGTTGATATAGCAGCATAAATCTGTTAAAATAAGGAATCGTTATGCCTACAATAAATCAATTAGTAAGAAAACCAAGAACTAAGGTAACTACCAAAAGTAAATCTCCGGCTTTACATAAGGTAACCAATAGTTTAAAAAACAAGGCTTACGAAAAGTCTGCACCATTTAAACGTGGTGTATGTGTTAAGGTAACAACCAAAACACCAAAAAAGCCTAACTCGGCACTACGTAAAGTAGCACGTGTACGACTAAATAACGGCTACGAAGTTTGGGCATACATTGGTGGCGAAGGCCATAACTTGCAAGAACACGCTGTTGTACTACTTAGGGGTGGCCGTGTACCAGATTTACCTGGTGTACGTTATCACGTTGTACGTGGTAGCCTAGATTTGCAAGGTGTTGCCAACCGCAAGCGTGGCCGTAGTAAATATGGTGCTAAAAAATCTACCAAATAATAGTTATATAATTTTAATATAGTGGCTTCAGTGACCGCTCGGGCATAACCGCCAAGAGAACGCGCTAGAAGTATAAAGTAAAGGAGTACAGAAATGCCACGAAAAAAGACCAAGAGTTTGGTGCGAGATATAGCGCCAGACCGTAAATATAAATCTGTTAGAGTACAACGGCTTATAAACCGTGTAATGCTTAACGGTAAAAAGCAAGTTGCCGAAACTTTAGTTTACGATGCAATGGATCTTTCTGCCAAAAAGCTTAAAAGCGATAACCCATTAGAGGTTTTAAACCAAGCTTTAGACAACGTTAAGCCAAGTGTAGAAACCCGTTCACGCCGTGTTGGTGGTGCAAACTACCAAATACCTTTTGAGGTTCACGGCCAACGTCAAAGCCACTTAACATTAATGTGGTTTGTTGCCGCCGCCCGTAGCCGCAAGGGTATGCCAATGGCAGATAGGTTATCTGCAGAAATTGTAGATGCCTACAATGGCACCGGCTCGGCCGTTAAAAAGAAAGAAGATACTCATAAAATGGCAGAATCTAACCGTGCCTTCGCACACTTCGCAAGGAGTTAATAAATAATGGGAGAAAAACCAATAGCAAATCCTGGTAGCGATAAAACTACACCAGTACCAGGGCCTAGTCGTGATTGCTCACATGTTAGTGGCATGTTTGATGTTTGCATAACCCCAAAAAACAAGCGTGAACTAGAGTCGGGTTTGGGTAGATGCGCGGGCTGTGTTTTTGATGATATAGATTTTCGTAGTTCAACAAAACGTATTGTTGAGAAAAATGGTCAAGAATAAACATATCGGTTGCAGTAAATTAATTAATAAGGAAAATAATGGCAAAGAAAACACCTATGGATAAAATGCGCAATATTGGAATTATTGCTCATATAGATGCCGGTAAAACAACTACCACAGAAGGTATTTTGTATCGTACTGGTTTAAAACATAAAATTGGCGCTGTGCACGAGGGCGAAACCACCACAGACTGGATGGCTCAAGAGCGCGAACGCGGTATAACAATTGTATCTGCCGCCGTAACTTGTTACTGGAAAGATCACCAAATTAACATTATAGATACCCCCGGCCACATAGACTTTACGGTAGAGGTAGAACGTAGTTTGCGTGTGCTAGATGGCGCCGTGGTAGTATTTGATGGCAAGATGGGCGTAGAAAGCCAAAGTGAAACGGTCTGGCGCCAAGCTAATAAATATAACGTGCCACGTATTTGTTTTATAAACAAAATTAATCAAACCGGTGGCGATTTTTATAAAAGCTTAGAATCTATACATAACAGGTTAAGCAAACGAGCATTTCCTATTCATTTACCAATTGGTTTTGAACAAGCCATTAATGGCGTGGTAGATTTAGTATCGTTAAAAGCTTATACCTATAAAGAATTTACAGATCACGAGCTTATAGAGGCCGAGATTCCTGCAGATATGCAAGAAAAGGTAACCCACTATCGTAGCTTATTAATAGAAAACGCCGTAGCCGAGGACGAAACTTTACTAGAAAAATACCTAGAAGTTGGAGAAGAAGGCTTAACAGCAGATGACGTAAAACGTGCAATCCGTATAGCTACGCTTTCCGGTGTATTTTACCCAGTTACTGGCGGAGATGGCCGTGGCGTTATTGTAGAAAAGGTGTTAGATCTTGTAACCGAGCTTTTGCCAAGCCCCGCAGACAGGGGATCTACCTGGGGAGTAAACCCTAAAAACGACGAAGAAGTAGAACGAAAACCTCAAGAAAACGAGCCGTTCTCTGCTTTAGCTTTTAAAATTGCAACAGACCCATTTGTGGGTAAACTTGCTTACTTTAGAGTGTATTCTGGCAAAATTGAGTCTGGCAGTTATATCTATAACAGCTCTAAGGGCGAAAAAGAACGTGTTGGCCGTATTGTACGTATGCAAGCAGACAAGCGCGAAGACGTAACAACTGTATACGCAGGTGATATTGCCGCAATTGTTGGTCTTAAAGGCACAACCACTGGTAATACCTTATGTGATCAAGCAAATCAAATTGTTCTAGAAAGCATTACGTTCCCAGAACCACCAGTTAGCATTGCTATAGAGCCAGCCACCAAGGCAGATCAAGAAAAGATGAGCCTAGCCTTACAGCGTTTAGCAGAAGAAGACCCAACTTTTAGGGTAAAAGTAGATCACGAAACCGGCCAAACCATAATTAGCGGTATGGGCGAGCTACACCTAGAAATAATTGTAGACCGCATGAAACGCGAATTTAATGTAGAAGCTAATATTGGCGCTCCACAAGTTGCTTACCGCGAAACCATCCGTAAAGATGGAACAGAGATTCAGGGTAAGTTTATTAGGCAAAGTGGTGGCCGTGGCCAATATGGAGACGTTTGGTTGCGTTTAAGCCAAAACGAATCTGGCAAAGGCTTTGAGTTTATTAACAGTATTAAGGGTGGTGTTATACCAACAGAATATATTCCTGCCGTTAAGGCCGGTATTGTAGAGGCTATGGCAAATGGCGTGCTTGCAGGTTACCCTGTAGTAGATATTAAAGCAGAGCTATACTATGGTAGTTACCACGATGTAGACTCAAGCGAAATGGCCTTTAAAATTGCCGGTTCTATGGCTTTTCAGGATGGTTTTAAGCAATCTAGCCCAGTATTATTAGAGCCAATTATGAAAGTTGTTGTGGTTGTCCCAGAAGAATATATGGGTGATGTTATTGGCGACCTTAATAGTAAGCGTGGCCGTATAGAATCTATGGTAGATCTTCCTGCTGGTATAAAAGAAATTACATCTTTTGTTCCTTTGGGCGAAATGTTTGGTTACACAACCAACTTGCGTTCCATGACAAAAGGCCGTGCTAGCAGTAGCATGGAGCTAGATCATTACGCAGATGTACCAGGCCACGTTACAGAAGCTATTGTTGCAAAAGCTTCTAAATAGTACGTTCTATAATATTTTTGTTAAATAATACTTTACAACAGTAGTCATAATTGTGTACTATAGTATGGTATGTGCGTTAGGCTATGCCTCTATTTTAGGCACAAATAATAGTAAGTAATAAATAAGTAACTCTAAAAGGAGAAACGAATGGCAGATTTTGATAGAAGTAAGCCCCACGTAAACGTTGGTACTATGGGTCACGTAGACCATGGTAAAACGTCTTTAACGGCTGCAATAACAATGACACTTGCAAAGCGATTGCCTAGCGATGTTAACAAACCAGTAAATTATGATCAAATAGATAACGCCCCAGAAGAAAAGCAACGTGGTATTACCATTGCTACTTCTCACCAAGAGTATGAAAGCGAAAAGCGTCATTACGCTCACGTAGACATGCCAGGGCACGCAGACTATGTTAAGAACATGATTACTGGTGCAGCCCAAATTGATGGTGCTATTTTGGTTGTATCTGCAGCCGATGGTCCTATGCCACAAACTAGAGAGCACGTTTTACTTGCAAAACAAGTTGGTGTTCCAAGTATTTTAGTTTTCTTAAACAAAATGGACCTTGCAGATCCAGAACTTGTAGAGCTTGTAGAGATGGATGTTCGTGAATTGTTAGCAAAATATGGTTTTGACGAAAACGCACCTATTGTTAAAGGTAGTGCCACCAAAGCTATAGAAGGCAGCGAATCAGACATGGATGCTGTTATGGAACTTGTTAAGGCTATGGATGATTTTATTCCAGAACCAAAACGAGATCTAGACAAGCCTTTCTTAATGCCAGTAGAAGACGTCTTTAGTATTAAAGGCCGTGGTACTGTTGCAACTGGCCGTGTAGAACAAGGTATTATCAAAATTAACGAAGAAGTTGAGATTGTTGGTATCCGTGATACACGTAAGGTAGTTGTAACTGGTGTAGAAATGTTTAAAAAGAACTTAGATCAAGGCCAAGCTGGCGATAACGTTGGTGTGCTACTACGCGGTATTGAGCGCGACGATATAGAACGCGGTCAGGTACTTTGCAAACCAGGCAGCATTACACCTCATACAGAGTTTGACGCCGAAGTTTATATTTTAACAAAAGAAGAAGGTGGTAGACACACTCCATTCTTTAAAGGATATAAACCACAGTTTTACTTTAGAACAACAGATGTTACCGGCGAGGTAGAATTACCAGCCGACAAAGAAATGGTTATGCCAGGCGATACTGTTACCTTTAAGGTAAAATTATTGGCCCCAATTGCCATGGAACAAGGTTTACGCTTTGCTATCCGCGAAGGTGGCCGAACTGTTGGTGCTGGTGTTGTTACCAAAATCAACAAATAATAGTAATTCTATTTAATGAAAAGAGCTCTAGACAGAGCTCTTTTTTGATTTTTTATAACTATGTGTTATTATTATTAAGTAATAAAATTGTAGTGACTAAAAGTCTTTATGGATGTTCTTTTATAACACCATAAAGATGTTACACTACCGCTAAGCTTTAAGGAGCATTAACTATGGCTGATACACAACAGCAAAGAATTCGTATTAGGTTAAAAGCCTATGATCATAAACTAATAGATCAATCTGCAAAACAAATTGTAGAAACTGCACTGCGTACTGGGGCTACAATTGCTGGGCCCATCCCTTTGCCAACCAGAAAAACAGTATATACTGTAATTAAAAGCCCTCA
>JAUPVN010000044.1 GCA_030917025.1 Patescibacteria group bacterium
ATACACGCTCCTTGGCATTTTTATGATCCTTTCGACCCAGACGACGGCATTTTATTGGAGCAAATCAATAATCATTACAATACTTTAGTAAAAGAGCTTAAAAGTAAACATTCAGAAAGAAGCGCTTTTGAGGCAAGCTGGTTAGCCCATGCTATTGTAGATGGCTTAACTCCAGCTCATCACTATCCGTTTGAGCAAGAGCTTGAAAGATTAAGAGGAGAGGGCAAAGAAACTCGCACCACAGTAGCTAAAAAAGTAATAGTACCGGCAGAAACAAAAATAGAACTTGTACATAAAAATTGGGATGTTTGGGGGGCAAAAGGCTTATTAACAACTCATTTTTTGTTTGAAATGGGTGCAGCAATGCTAATTGCGCCAATGAGCAAACAGTTTGCGCGCCCAAGCAGATACGACATTAAGGCAATTTTACACCTAGGTTTAGATGAATATTTTAAACGTATTGCTAGAGAAATTGCTATGTTAGATATGTACGAAAATTTTTATAAAAAGGGTTGGACGCGCAAGCTTTCTATGCAGGTAAGGCAAGAGCTAGCACCAAGAATGGGCAAAGCCGTTACTCTTGCTTGGTATTTAGCAGCCAAAGAGGCCGGTTTAGCCAGTTCAGAAGTTTAGCTTAAGGTATACTAAGTATATGAGAATAATAGCTGGTTTTTTAGGCGGTAGGCTAATAGAAAGCCCCCACAACAACAAAACTCACCCCATGAGCGAAAAAATGCGTGGAGCGCTATTTAATTCTTTAGGAGATATAAATGGGTTAACCTTTTTAGATGCTTATGCTGGCACCGGTGCTTGTGGTTTTGAGGCAATTAGCAGAGGTGCAAAACAGGCAACGTTACTAGAGGTAAACCCAGATTCGTTTAAAATTATTGTAAAAAACGCGCAGCAGCTAGACATTATAAACAAAGTAGAATTACTTAAGATAAATTGCGCAAGATGGTCTAACAACAATAATAGTAAGCTATACGATATTATTATTGCTGATCCGCCTTATAACCCACAAGATATTAATTTAGAGCTAGTTTTTAAACTTTCTTTGCACCTAAAAAAAGGTGGAATATTTGTAGTATCTGCGCCGCCTAGCCAGCATAACACCGTAAATTTAAGAGCTTCTAAGTATAAAAATTTGCTATTAATTAGCCATAAAACTTATGCAGATGGTGGCCTATATTATTACCGTAGTGATAGTTAAAAATGCACATATAAATGCTAATTATGATAGGCGTATAATTAGGTTATGAACTGGAAGAAATATTTACTCGTAACTTTTATAGCCTTAATAAGTCTTATTGGATTCATAGTATACCAAGAGTCTAGGCCAGAAATACCTGTTCAAAGCGCTGTAATTACGCCACAGGTACAAGATATACCACTAGACGCCAACAAGATACTAGAACTCGTAAACATCGAAAGACAAAAGGTTGGAGTAGCATCACTAACAAGCGACCCAAGATTAGTAGCCAGCGCACAAGCTAAGGCAGATGAGATGGTAGCTAATAACTATTTTGGCCATGTAAGTCCGGTTACGGGCGTGGATGGTTACACACTTATACCAAACGGTATATGTGTTTACAAAAGCGAGAATATAAGCGAGATGTTAAACCAGATTGGTGATAACAACAACGACACAGTACAAGGTTGGGTAGGCTCAAAGGCACATTATGATGCAATGGTTGATAGTAAGTACACACTAACAGGCGTCGCTATTAGTAAGAACAAAATAGTACAGCACTTTTGCCAGACAAATTAATTTAGATTCAAATTGTCAATACTCCTAATATAACAGGAGAATTAAAGTTGGAGAGCTTTATCAGAAATTGATTCTTCAGAAAAATCGGTGTTATCGTTTAGCTCGCTCATTTGCTGACCAATGTACGAGTTTATCTCGTTAATAGATTCACTGGTTGCCGGCGCTGTTGCGCTTGTGTCTACTTGTTTATTAGCCTGTTCATCTAAGCTAGCTTGTTTTTTGCTTGCAGAACTACTTATAACCACAATTGTAACTATGCTAAATATTAGTAAAATAACTAAAATAATTATTGCTAGCCCACTTTTAGTTTTAATAAAAGGTTTTTTTGGTGGGGCAATCGGCGCTGCCGCTACAGGTGTTTGATAAACGCTTGCAGGAGTAGGAACAATAGGCTCAGGAGCAGCTATGGGTTGTTGTTGTGGGCTAAATACTGTCTGTGGCTGCGCTGGGGGTTGTGAGGGCGCCTGCATAGGTGGCTTTGGTATAAATGGCCTATTAGGAATATTTTGTGGGTCTTGCGGTGTTTGGGGTGGTTGATATTGGTTATTTGGATTCAATTTAATATTTCCTTAATATTATTGTAGTTCTTTAGAAAATGATTCTAGCTGAGGTTTAATTTTATCTGCTACTACTGCACTAATATTCTTAGATTGTGCGCTAAGCATGCTATTGTATGATCTTGCGGTTGCCATCATTGCCATAAAACCAACCGGGTCTGCCTCGCAGTTCATTAAAGAAGCATCTTCTATTGCTTGCTTATACTGTGCAGTTGTTGCTTCAAATTGTGCAACCTGTTTAGCAAACTCATCTCTGTTTTGCTGCAAGGCAAAAGTATCTTTTGTAGCAATCTTTAGTTTGCCTATTGCTACTAGTGTTGCGCCATCTACGTTTCTGTAAGTAGTAGACCTATTATCTGATAGTTTTGTAATGTCTTTAATTACACTACCAAGCCTAACTTGTGCAGCCTTGCATTGTTTTTGCACACGTTTAGTTTGAGTTTCATCTAAAACAACTTGTTGTTCTTGTTTGCGCTGAGCTACGCGTTGCTCTAGCGTGCTACCAGGAGCCGGTGGGCTTGGGTCTGCAGCCATAACGATTGTTGGCACAAACATTAATAACACTAAAACTACCAGAGCCAAATATTTATACTTATTGTTTATAAAATAATTAATCATATGTTCTTATTTATACTATATTTTTAGCATAACATAAGCATAATAACTTTTAAATACAAAAGCTATTTTTTAATAAATTTATAACGTCAATTTTTATAACTACAAAATATGGTGGGGGCGAAAGGACTTGAACCTTCACGCCTTGCGGCATATGCTCCTAAGGCATACGTGTATACCAATTTCACCACGCCCCCGAATTTGTGTGGTAACACAACAAATATAGTATAACAAAACAGTTAAAGATACTCAAAACAAACAAGCCACAAATATGTTACTATATTGCATATGGAACTATCAGAAGATTTACAATGGCGAGGCCAAATAAAAGACAAAACATTTAATGATATAACTTGGCTAGATAAGCCTAAAACATTTTATTTAGGAGTAGATTGTTCTTCTTCTAGTATGACAATAGGTAATTTAGCAGTTTTTATGCTTGCTAGGCGTTTGCTAGATGCGGGTTGGACAACATATTTACTTGTGGGTGGTGCAACTAGCTTGGTAGGAGACCCAGGTGGAAAAGACAATGAAAGAGATCTAAAAACTAGAAAAGAAATAGAGTTTAATGTGCAAGCAATTAAACAACAAGTTTCTAAACTTTTTGATGGAAAAGATTTTACCTTGGTAGACAATTACGATTGGTTTAGTAAAATTAACTATTTAGATTTTTTACGAGATGTTGGCAAACATTACAGTATGACAGAGCTTTTACAAAGAGATTATATTGCCTCCAGGATAGGCAAAGACGGCTCTGGTATTAGCTACGCAGAATTTAGTTATAGTCTAATACAAGGCTATGATTACTGGCATTTATATACAAAGTACAATGTTGTTTTACAAATTGGTGGCTCAGACCAGTGGGGCAATATGCTTTCTGGCGTGCCCTTAATAAGAAAAAAAGAAAACGCAGATGTACAGGCCCTTAGCTCTCCACTTGTATTAGATAAAAATACAGGTAAAAAGTTTGGTAAAAGTGAGGACGGCGCAATTTGGTTAGATGCAAAATTAACTAGCCCTTATAAGTTTTATCAGTTTTGGCTAAACGTAGACGATGATAGCGTGTTTGATTATCTAAAAATATATACTTTGTTAACTAAAGAACAAATACAAGATGTAATGACTCAGTTTAACAAAGATCAATCTGGCCGTTACGCCCAAAAAACTTTAGCATACGAGGTAACTAAAATAGTACACGGCCAAAAAAAGGCAGACAGTTTACAAAGAATAAGCCAAGCTTTGTTTGTTACAAAAGATTATTTAAATTTAACAAAAGATGATTTTATTGAACTTGGCGCGGAGCTTGGTTTATATAATGTAAGCAAAGATTCAGATTTAGCCCAAACTTTAGTAGATACAAAATTGGCAAGTAGCAAAGCAGAAGCTCGCAGATTTATTAAAGATAACGCCGTATATTGCAATGGCAAACAGTTAAACCAAGATTTAACACATTTGCCGCAGAACTTAATTAATAAAGATTACTGTGTTCTAAGGCGCGGCAAAAACAACCAAGTTGTTATATCTATTATATAGAGTTAGACAGTATAGTATCTAGGTTTTAATTTTTAGATGTTTTTTTTGGTTTAGAAACTTTTTTAGTAGCTGGTGTTTGGCTTTTAGTAACAGTGATATCTGCGGGTTTTGAAGATGCTGAAGCTAAAGCTATGTGATTTACATAAATATAGGCCGGTAAACAAGCGTAAGCTATCATTAGTATAAATGAGGCTATCCAGCCAATAAATGGCACAATACTTGCTGCTTGTATGCCTAAATAAACTACTACAATAGCTAGAACCCATTGCCAGTTTTGTTTAGATACTTCGTAGCTAGACTTTAAGGTTTCGGTAATAGAAAGATCTTTAGTCTTTAATATGTATGGCGCTAATAGGGTAAAAAACCATACTGCTATTGCCCATACTATTGCTAGTGGCAAAAGTATAAACCCGATAAGTACTATCATTAGTAAGGTTGACACAATAAACGGAAGAGCTACAGCTAACCCAATAAGTAGGCCAATAACAACATATCTAACTATAAAATGCTTGCTTAACTCAAAAGCTTCTGTAATGCTAATTTTTTGTTTTCTAACACTAGCAAGTTGGGTGGCTACTAGGGCGGGTGTTACCAATAACCATATAATTGTTAAAATTATACTTAAAGCAAAAGTAAAAATAGATGCAAAAACACTAATTGTTCCATTGTTATCATTTACAGATGCCATAAATGGTAATAAAAACACAGGAATGGCAACAATTGTTGCAAGCATAGGAACGGCAATTATCCCCAAAAAAGTTAAAATATTAAATTTTAATGCTTCCCATGATTCGTCTATCTTAGAAAAGGCATAGCCCATCTTTTCAAAAACATCCATTTCGTTAACTGATTTTGTTTGCGACATAATTTTCTCCTTATTTACTTCTATTAAACTCTTTTGCACCGCTGGCGTCAATATCTGGTATAATAATTGATATTATGGCATTAGATACAACCCCCTATAAAGGCGTAAGAGATTTTTACCCCCAAGATTATAAATTAAGACAATATATTTTTGACACCTGGCGAAACACTGTAGAAAAATTTGGTTACGAACCTTATGATGCCTCTGTAATAGAGGGCATAGATATATACCTAGCAAAAACTAGTGAAGAGATTGTTTCTGAACAAACATATTCTTTTACAGACAGAGGCGGCCGCCAAGTAGTATTGCGCCCAGAGATGACCCCAACTGTAAGCCGAATGGTTGCTCAACGTAGGCAAGAGCTTGCTTACCCACTTAGGTGGTACAGTATCCCTAATTGTTGGCGTTACGAAAGGCCGCAAAAAGGCCGATTGCGAGAGCATTGGCAACTAAATGTTGATGTTTTTGGGATACAAAACGTAACTGCAGATATAGAAATAATTACCGTAGCAAACGAAATCATGAAAGCTTTTAAAGCTACGCAAGATATGTATACCATTAGGGTTAATTCTAGACAGGTAGTTGCCTATATTTTAAGCGACTATTTGGGGCTTGAGGCAGCCGAAGCTACAACTATTATTAGATTAATAGACAGAATGAACAAAATGGAATATGGCGAATTTGCCGGCTTAATTAGCGCGGCAATTAGCCCAAGTTTAAGAGAAGAAAAAGCTACAGATGAAAAGTTACTAACAATCTTAAAGGCCAGAACCATTAAAGAGCTTCCACAAGAGGTTCAGGAGCAACCTTTTACAAAAGAGCTACAAGATTTACTAGAAAGTCTAAAATCTCAAGGGATACAAAATGCAGTTTTTGATCCAACGCTTATGCGTGGTTTTATGTATTATACAGATGTAGTTTTTGAGGTTTTCGACACTAGCACAGAAAATAATCGCGCATTGTTTGGTGGTGGTCGCTATGACGGGCTTGTTGGCCAATTTGGTGTAGAGCCGGTGCCAACCGTAGGTTTTGGCATGGGCGATGTTACAATTAAAGATTTTTTAGAAACACATAAATTATTACCTAAAGTGGCTCATACAGTGCATGCAACTATGGTTTTAGTGGGCGATATGTATCAAAAAGCGCAACCACTGCTTGCTAAACTTAGGCAAGAAGGTGCTCATATTAGTGTAGATAGCACAGATAGAAAGTTAGATAAAAAGCTTAAAAGTGTTGCTAAATCTGGTGTTAGATATGCAATTATTTTTGGAGAAGGCGAAAGCAATGAAAGTAACATTACTATAAAAGATTTATCTAATGGTAAGCAAGAACAGCATTCGTTTGAAAGAGTTGTTACAACAATAATGGCAAATAGTAAAAATAATTTGTTAGATTAATGCGTAAATTTGTGATATAGTTGCTAGCTATATGAATACATCTACAACCAACTTATCAGACACAAAAGTAAAATTAATTGTAAGTGGCAATGCAAACGAATTAGCTTCGGCTAAAAAATTGGCTTTGGCAAAATTAGCACCACAAGTTAAAGTAGAGGGCTTTAGGCCAGGTAGAGCCCCAGCACAAATAGTAGAAAAACATCTTGACCCTAGTGTTTTGGCACAAGAAACTATAGATATATTGCTGAAAGATTTATATGTAAAAGCGTTAGAAAAAGAGTCTTTAAGGCCTGTTTCGTCTCCAGAAGTTTCTGTAACTAAATTTGTGCCGTATACAGACATTGAATTTAAAGTAGAAATAGATATTGTGGGCCCAATTAAACTTGCAGATTATAAAAAGTTAAAGGCTACCCTTGGCACATATTCCGTAACTGCTAAAGATATTACAGAGGTACTAGAGCGCTTGCAAACTCAAATGGCCGAACATAAAGAGGTAAAAAGAGCAGCAAAAGAAGGCGATAGAGTATGGATAGAATTTAAAGGTACAGACGATAAGGGCGTACCAGTTAAGGGTGCGTCTGGTAAAGATTATCCACTTGCTCTTGGCTCTAATACGTTTATCCCAGGGTTTGAGAAAAATCTTATAGGAGCTAAACCAGAAGATAAAGTTAAGTTTACAATACCCTTTCCTAAAGATTATGGCGTAAAGGCACTGCAAAATAAAAAAGTAACCTTTGATGTAACCGTGCAAAAGGTAGAAGAAGTTATTAAACCTAAAGTAGATGAAGCATTTGTTAAAAAAGTTGGTGCATTTGATTCAGTAGCAGATCTTAAAAAAGATATTAAAAAACAGTTAACGCTAGAGCGTGGCCAGCAACTAGATAGAGAATACGAAGATGCTTTGGTAGACGAAATTGTGGCTCATAGTACGGTTTCTTTGCCAGAATCTATGCTTAAAGAACAAGTAGAGGCTATGGATAGCGAGTTTCAGCAGAATTTAGTTTACCGCGGCCAAACTTTTCAAGAGTATTTAGAGCATAATGGTTTAACAGAGCAATCTTATAAAGACACAGAACTTTTGCCCGCAGCTAAAAAAAGACTTACCGCAGGCCTAGTATTAAGTTCTATATCAGAGAAAGAAAATATCACCGTATCTCCAGAAGAGCTAGAAATACGAATACAAGTATTAAAAGGCCAGCACCAGAACGATAATGCAATGTTAAAAGAGTTAGAAAAGCCAGATGCTCGCCGTAGCGTAACCGCAAGAATGCTCACAGA
>JAUPVN010000045.1 GCA_030917025.1 Patescibacteria group bacterium
ACCTTTATTGCGTATACTATATTTAATGAGTGTAATAACAACAGATGATGTAACAAAACTCGCCGAATTATCTAGGCTAAAACTCAGCAAAGAAGAATTAGTTCAATTTGCTGCCGAAATGCAAGAGATATTGACCTATGTTGAGCAATTAGATAATGTGGATGTTTCTGAGCTAGAACCTACAAGCCAGGTTACGGGCCTACAAAACGTTACAAGAAAAGATAATATTATAAATTACGGTCCAACAAGTACTCAGCTATTACAAAACGCCCCTAACATACAAGACAATCAGATTAAAGTTAAAAGGATGTTAACATGAGTGATTGGCTGTTAATACGCGAGCTTGCTAAGCAAGTCCAGTCAGGATCAACTACAGCCCTTTCTTTAGTTCAAAAATCTCTCAGTAATATAAATAAGTATAAAGATCATAAAGCAATTATTGTTACTCTAGAAGATTCTGCAATTAAAAAAGCAAAAGAACTAGATTTGCAGATTAAAGATGGTAAAAAAGTTGGAGAACTTGCAGGTGTTCCTTTTATTGCTAAAGATAATTACTTAGTTTTTGGCTCTGAAACAACAGCGGCAAGCAATATATTAAAAGGATTTACGGCACCGTATCAGTCTACGGTTATAGAGCGCCTAGAAGCTGCAGGCGCAATTTGTGTTGCAAAAGCTAATTTAGATGCCTTTGCGCATGGTGGTAGTACAGAAAACAGTGATTTTTTTACTACTAAAAATCCACAAGATAAATCAAGAGTACCTGGTGGCTCTTCTGGCGGTTCTGCAACTTCTGTGGTGCTTGGTATGGCGCCCTTTGCGCTTGGTACAGATACGGGTGGTTCTAGCCGCCAACCTGCAAGTTTTAGTGGTTGTGTTGGCTATAAACCAACTTATGGCTTGATGTCTAGATGGGGTATAGTAGCTATGGCTAGCAGTACAGATACTGTGGGTATTCTTGCAAATAATACTCAAGATGTTGCCACGGTGTTACAAGTTATGGCCGGCAAAGATTCTTATGACTCCACAACCGTTGAACGATCAAAAGATAATTATGCAAACATTAAAACTAGCTTAAAGGGTAAAAGAATAGGCTTAATTAAAGAACAAATGGGTAATGGCGTTGAAAAAGAAGTCTTAGATTCTGTTAATAATGCAGTTAATACATTCAAAAAGGCTGGTGCCCAAGTTACAGAAGTTAGTTTACCAAGTTTACCATTATCATTAGCAGTATACTATATTGTTGTTCCAGCCGAAATTAGTAGTAATTTAAGCCGTTACGATGGCCAAAAGTACGGTTATTCTGCTCCTGATTCAAAAGATATAACCGATAGTTATAATGAATCTAGATCTATTGGTTTTGGCAAAGAAGCTAAGCGTCGTATTATGATAGGAACTTATGTGTTGTCTAGCGGCTATTATGATGCTTATTATAAAAAGGCTCAAACCGTCAGAACAAAATTAATTAATGAATTTAATGACATTTTTAGTAAAGTAGATTTTTTAATTGGGCCAACAGCACCAACGGTTGCTTTTAAGATTGGGCAAAATGCGGCCGACCCGTTACAAATGTACTTATCTGATGTTATGACGGTTGGCGCAAGTTTAGTTGGTATACCTGCAATAAGTGTACCAACAAAAGTTAAGGGTTTACCTGTAGGCATTCAAATAATGGCTCCTCAGCATAAAGATAAAGAACTATTGGCCGTTGCGTCTGCTTTTGAGGAAGCAAGATGAGCATTGGCTTGCTAATATTAGTTATTGTTGCTGCTGTTGTAATACTTGTTTTATTTAATTTATTTAATAAAAATGCACCAAATTGTGTAGATAAAGAACACTTTAAAAACGAGTGGCAAGATGTAATAATTATGAGCAAAGATGATAAAACTATTACAATGAGTGTTGTCCAGGCCGATAAATTGTTAGACGAAGCATTAAAATGTTTTGGATATTCGGGTAGCACAATGGCAGAAAGACTTGTTGCAGCTAAAAAAAAGCTTACAGACAGAGATGGGGTATGGCAAGCACACAAAATGCGTAACAATATAGTACATGAATCAAATTATGATCCCACAAAGAAATCAATTGTAACAACTTTAAAAGCATATTCTAGGGCTTTAAAAGATTTGGGGGCAATTTAGTATGGATAAAAAATATATAGTAGATGGGTATTACCCAACTATTGGCGTTGAATGTCATGTGCAGCTAAAAACAGCTACTAAATTATTTGCAGGTGTTGGAAACGACGCTAGAGATGCAGCACCCAATACACTAATTAGTCCACTTTGTATTGGTTTGCCCGGAACTCTACCCGTTTTAAACGAAGCGGTTATCCCGCTTTCTATAAAGGCGGGGCTTGCCTTAAAGGCTAAAATTGCCAAAATTAGTCATTTTGATAGAAAACATTATTTTTATCCTGATTTACCCTTGGGTTATCAGATCACTCAGTATGAAAGACCAATTATATTTGACGGTACAGTAGAAGCTTTATTGCCTAACAAAGAAAGTGTTCATGTAAGAATAGAGCGAGCACACCTAGAAGCCGACGCAGGTAAGAGTAATCACCCAGAGGGCGCTGACTATAGCTTGGTAGACTTGAATAGAGCGGGTACACCATTATTGGAAATTGTTTCTGGCCCGGATATGCATAATGCTCAAGAAGTTAAAGCTTATGTTTATGAACTGTATTTGTTAATGAAATACGCAGACGTTTCTGATGTAGATTTGTACCATGGCAATATGAGATTTGACGTAAATGTAAGTGTTAGTAAAGACCCAAATAAATTAGGTACTAGATCAGAAACAAAAAATTTAAATAGTTTTAGAAGTGTAGAAAAAACAGTTGATTATGAGATAAAAAGACAAATTGAATTGCTTAAAAAAAGTAAACCCATTGTCCAAGAAACGCGTGGTTGGGATGATGCTAAACAAAAAACCTTTTCTCAGCGAACAAAAGAAGATGCCCATGATTATAGATATTTCCCCGACCCAGATATCCCACCAATTACAATTACAGATGAAGAAGTAGCAATAATTGCTAAAGATATGCCGATATTACCATCCGCATTAAGGGATCATTTTATTGAACTTGGGCTTGATGATGCGTCTGTGGCCACGTTAGTAGATGATCCTAATTTGGCAGCAATTGTAAGATACGTACAAGAGGGTCACGATAAAAAGACTGCACATACTATTGCTAACTGGTGTTTAGGTGAGCTAACAAGGCGTGTAAACGATAATGAGATTAGTTGGCAAGAAGTTGCCAATGTAATCCCTTACTTAGTAGAACTTGCTAGTATGGTAGATGAAGCTAAGGTAAGTAGCACAGCTGCAAAAGAGCTTTTAATTAATTGTGTTAAGCACAATAAAGATCCATTAGCCTTAGCAAAAGAGCTTGATCTATTGCAAGTTTCTGATGAATCTGAACTTGTTTTAATAGTAGAGCAAGTACTTAGTCAACAACCAAAAGCAGTTAACGATGTTAAAAATGGAGAGCTTAAGGTGATAGGCTTCTTAGTTGGGCAAGTAATGAAAGCAAGTAAAGGTAAAGCAAACCCAGAGACGGTCCAGATGCTAATTAAAAGTCAGTTAGGAGTATAAAATATGAATCGTCAACAACCAAATAAAGCAATCATTGCAGCTGCGGGCTTAGGTACTCGTTTTTTGCCACAAACTAAAGCAATGCCCAAAGAGATGCTACCAATTATTGATAAGCCAGTTATACAAATTATTGTAGAACAGCTTGTACATAGTGGTGTAACAGAAGTCATAATTGTTACTGGTAGCACAAAGCGTGCCATAGAAGACCACTTTGATAGAAGTGATGAGTTAGAATATGAACTTCGTCAAAAAGGTAAAACAAAAGAAGCCGACCAAATTAAAAATATTGCCGAAATGGCAAATTTTATTTACGTTCGCCAGAAAGGCTTACCAAAGGGTAATGCTAGGCCGCTTTTAAATGCAGCCCACTTGCTGCAAGATGGTGAACCATTCTTTATGCTATTTGCAGATGAGTTTTTTAGAAGTGAAGTTCCCCACCCTAAGCAGTTACTTGATGTTTACCAGGAGACTGGCCAGAATGTTATATCTCTAATTAAAGTTAAACCTGAAGCAACTAGCAAATACGGGATGGCTGATGTAACAAAGATTAGCAGAGATGTGTTTAATATTAATAGATTAGTAGAAAAGCCCGGTCCAGACAAAACCCCATCTTTGTATGGGTCGGTTGGGGGCTATTTATTAACAACCGAGATATTACCCTTGGTTGCTCAGGAAAAAGTTGGCCACGGTGGTGAAATTGTTTTAGCTGATAGTATAAACGAGCTAGCTAAACAAGGGAGAGTAGCTGGTAAACTTATCGATGGTATTTGCCATGATGCTGGTGACAAAGCTAGTTATCTAAGGGCAATCGTAGATCATGCGTTAGAGGACCCTAAGTTGGGGCCAGACTTTGAAAAATATCTTTACACTAGACTAAA
>JAUPVN010000046.1 GCA_030917025.1 Patescibacteria group bacterium
ATAAAAATAGGCATATTTGGGCTCAATACTGTAGATGGGTCTGGTGTTACAGTAGCGCCTTCTTCTGGTGTTATGCTCTTTTCTTTTAGCAAATCTGCAACAGTTGTAGTATTTGTTCTATAAGTTACCGCAGGTACACCGTATAAGCTTACAGAAACAGGTGTTGCGCGGTCTATTTCTATTTTTTCTCCTATAATTTTCTCATCGTCTATAGTATCGGCTTTTTGCATGGTTATTGTGTCTTCTGGGTAAACCGTTAAACCGGCTTTTTCTGTAATCATTTTAGCGCCTTGATGAGGTGTTAAAACGGTAGACTGCTTGCCTTCGTCTAAAATAGTAACGGGCCTTGCCTTATATACATTAACGTTCAAATTGTCTGACTCTATAGGTGTTTGTACAGCTGGCTCTACTAGGTCTTCTGGTGCTAGCTTAATATCTGATTTTTCTAAAAGTTCACCAACGGTTTTAGCACGTGTAGGAATAATTTGTTCTTGACCATCTACATAAAGGCTAACTATATATCTATCGTTTGGTTGCAGGGTTTGGCCATTTGCCACCACAAAACTGCTAGCAAAAAAAATAAATGTTAACAAAATAGCAACAACACCAAAAGAAAAGGCGTGTTTATGTAAAAAAGATGTGGCTGATTGTGCTTTATGCATAAATAAAATGACGTTAATAATGTTTTGCTACCAAATAGATAACTTAAAAAATACCATTTATTAACGTACTAAAGTATATTATACCACACTAATGCAAGCCTGTTACGCCTCATATTTATCTAAATACTGTTTTATTTCGTACACTTTTGGCAAATTATTTAAGCTTTTAACATCAACCCAACTGGCCTCGGCAAGTTCGTATCTGTTAATGTTTATATTTGGTTTTTTGTCTAAAATAAGTTCGTATACCCAAAAATGATATTTTAAAGACGGATGAACCCCTTTTTTAATAAATTTTAAGCTTTTTACATCTATATTTATGCCAACTTCTTCTTTAACTTCGCGCTTGGCCCCTATTTGTGGTGATTCTGAGCGCTTTACGCCACCTCCGGGTAAACGCCAATTTTTATGCATATCTAACCAATCTTTGGTAACAATAATTTCGTCTTTAACCCTTATAACAACGTAAGACCGGCGAGTAAAACGGATAAATACGTAAACCCCGGGGCGAGTAATAATATAACCAATTTTTCCTAGCCAAAGTGGCAACATTACAGTTTTTCTAGGGGTGCAAAAGAAGTATTAAGCCGTTTTACACCACGCCCCTTAAAATACACCGCAGCAACATCTCCGGCTACTTCTACAACCGTTCCCTGGCCAAATAATTGGTGTCTTACTTGATCGCCAGATTCTAGCTCTACCACATAATGCGGCTCGTTTACATTTACGCTTCCATTCAAACGCATAGAGCCATCATCTACACCTGGCAAATTAGACGCTAAATGAAGTTGTTCACTATCTACCTCTGATATAAAACGGCTTGGTGGATTATGCTGAATAGCCCCAAATAAAACCCTAGAATCAGCATGGGTTAAATATAATTCTTCTTTTGCACGAGTCATACCTACATAACAAAGCCGGCGCTCTTCTTCCATTTCTGATTGGTCAAACGATGCTCTGCTATGCGGAAAAATACTTTCTTCCATGCCGCTCATAAATACAACCGGAAACTCCAAGCCTTTAGCGGCATGCAGGGTCATTAACGTAACTGCATCGGCATTTTGGTCCAAAGAGTCTATATCACTAACTAGGGCTACTTCTTCTAAAAAGCTATCTAGGCCAACATCAGAATAGGCCTTAGCAACGCTAAGTAGCTCTTTAACGTTTTCTACTCTGCTTTCTGATTGTATTGTGCCGTCATCTAAATATTTAAAATAATCTGTAATTTTTATAAGCTGTTCTAGCAATGTTGCAACAGGTAAGGTTTGGCTTTGGGCCCTTAGCTTAGTAATCATTTCTGCAAAATCGGCAATTGTTTTTTGAGCTCTTGGTGTAATTGGCGCTTCATAAATACGCTCTAGCGCATCTTGTAAGGTTAAATTATTAGCTTCTTGCCAAGCATTAAATTGCTTTATTGTAGTGGCGCCAATGCCTCTTGTTGGCACATTAATTACGCGCCTAAAGCTCACCATATCTTGAGGTTGATACAAAAGACGCAAATATGCCAGCATATCTTTAATTTCTGCTCGTTCGTAAAATCTAACCCCTCCAACCACTTTATATGGTATACCAAACCTAACAAACTGCTCTTCTAGGCCTCTACTTTGAGCATTGGTACGATATAAAATAGCAAATTCTTTATATTTACGTACATTCATGTCGTTTTGGGTCTGAATACGGCGTACAATATTTTCTGCTTCTACGCGTTCGTTAAAAGAGCTTATAACCTGCAGTGGCAAACCACCCTCTTGGGCCGTCCAAAGTTTTTTATCTGATCGTTGCTTATTTTTTGCAATAACAGCATGTGCGGCATCTAAAATATGTTTTGTGCTACGGTAGTTTTGCTCTAAACGTATTATTGTGGCTTTTTTGTTATCTTTTTCAAAATTTAATATATTTGTAAAATCTGCACCCCTAAAGCTGTAAATACTCTGCCAGTCATCTCCCACTACACACAAATTTTTTTGTTTGTTTGTTAATAATTTAATAAGAGCATATTGGGCGGTATTTGTATCTTGGTATTCATCTATCATTATATATTTAAACTGACTTTGCCACTTTTCTTGAACTTGTTTATTGGTTTTAAACAAGGCAACCGTTCTGCCAATTAAATCATCAAAATCTAGCGCTCCCTGGCGTTTTAAAGCCTGTTCATATAGTGGAAAAATTTGAGCTGCGGCGCGCTGAGTAGGAGACTTTGCAACCGATTGATATTCTGCAGGGGTTACTAGTTCGTTTTTAGCGCTGCTAATACACCCACTTAAAGCCCTAAAGGGGTGCTGTTTATCGTCTAGCTGGAGCTGCTTTGCAAGTTGTTTTACCAAGGTTTGCCTGTCTGATTCGTCATAAATAATAAAATTTTTAGGTACACCAATAAAATCACCATCTTGACGTAATATTTTTACACAAATACCATGAAAAGTTCCCATATATGGCATAAAAGCTCTATCGCCACTTTTTGCACCCAGTAAATTAGCTACTCGCTCGCGCATTTCTTTAGCTGCCTTATTAGTAAAGGTAACAGCCAATATTTGATACGGCGTGGCCAATTTTTGTTCTAAAATATAAGCAATTCTATGGGTAAGTGTTTTAGTTTTTCCACTACCTGCTCCGGCCAAAATGAGCAAAGGACCTTCTGTTGTTTGTACTGCTCTTTGTTGTTCTGGGTTTAAATTATTTTTTTGGTGATTTACCATATATATCTATTGTACCAATTTAGGGGCTAACTGTCTGTTGTGTAATCTGTGTACAACAAAAAACTACGCAGACATAGAAATTATGGCCAACACACTAACGGCTAAAACTGCCGTTACTACACCGGCAATTATTGTGCCCACAATAAAACCGTGTTTATGATTTGTGTCGTTAATTGGTACATAGTACTGTTTAGTATCATATATACGTGGCTGTTGCATATTGTTTGTAATACTGTCATTGCTCAGGCTATCTATATTTATATCTGTAGATAAAGGAGATTCTTTTGTAGGTTTTGGTAGTTCTTCTTTTACTGGTGGTGATGGTTTTACATCATTATCGTCCGCTTCTTTATTATTAGCAACTTCAGGTTGTTCAGAAACAGGTACAATTACTTTACCAGAATGATTTTGTAAAGACGGTGGATCTATTTTAGGCTCATCTGTCTTATCATTTTTTATTTCATCTGGCATAATTACTAAGCCTTATCCTGTTTTGTTGTTAAACCTCGGCCTACTCTATATGCGTTTGCAACAATATCGCTAAAAGACAAATAGTTTAAACTAGCACCCCCAACAAGCAATCCATCTACTTCTGGCAGACGTATATAGCCAGATACAGTATCTGGTGTTACACTACCACCGTACAAAATCCTTACTTCCTCTGCAGCCTTTTTGCCATAAAGTTCTAAAACGTTTAACTTTATTGTTTTAATTGCATTTGCCACATCTTTGGGTTTAGCGGGTTCGCCATTACCTATAGCCCAAACTGGCTCGTAAGCAATAACTAAAGATCTTACCTCTTCGCTTGTAATATTAGATAAAGCCGAAACAACCTGATCATGCAAAACTTGATTTGTTTCTCCGCTTAAGCGTTCTATTTTAGTTTCACCAACGCATAAAATTGGTGTAATGCCGTTTCTATACGCTGCCGCAACTTTTTGAGCAGTTTCTGTTAAAGATTCGTTAAAAATATTGCGCCTTTCTGAATGACCAACTATACCATATTGCACCAAATGGCTTAACATAGTAAAAGATACTTGGCCAGTATATGCTCCTTCGTCTTTATAATAAGCATCCTGAGAGGCAAGCTTAAATTTACGATGATCTATTTGTAAACTTAAGGGCTGTAATTGTAACATTGGCGGTGCCAACACTACCTCTAGATCTTTATGAATAGGTATTTTTTTATCTAGCTTATGAACCAGCAAACTTGCTTGGCTAACATTTAAGTTCATCTTCCAGTTGGCTACTATTAGTATTTTTTTTGTAAGTGTCATAGTTGTATAATTGCTTATGCTTTATATAATATCAAATAATTTTATATTATGCAGATAAAAGCGCCTCTACCCCGGGTAGTTTTTTACCAGCTAATACGTCTAAACTGGCACCACCACCGGTAGATACATGGCCAAGCTGCTCTCTTAACCCATCTACAGATTCTACATAAGCAACTGTATCTCCACCACCAACAATACTAAAAGGCTTATTTTTATGCCCAGCATGCTCACCGCAAAGAGCCTCGGCAATTATTTTTGTTCCATGAGCATAAGGAGCTGTTGCGCCATTTAAGCCAGGAGTTTCTGTAATACCGGCTGTGCCGTTCCAGATAACTGTTTTAGATAGTGCAATTGCCCCGGCTATTGCACTGGCACTCATTGGCCCAATATCTGCAATAATTTCTTGTTTACCAACAGTAAAACTATGCTTTTTGGGGCGCGCCGGATAAGCCGTAATATCGGCCCATGTATGCTGAGCAATATCTACTACTCTTGTAGGTTTTGCAACATCTATAGCAGTGGTAACAACTACATCGTGTGGTAAATAAAAAGTAAAATTTTGTTCTTTAGATTTTGTATTAGCTCTGCGTAAAATTTCTTTAGCATTTTTAACTGCCCTTGGGTCTACCAAACTGTCCCCAACTTCGTAACCAAGTGCTAGTAAAAATGTGTTTGCCATTGCCCCCACTACCGCTACGTAATCTGCTTTATCTATAAAGGTATGCAAAAGATCAATTTTATCGGATATTTTTGCACCACCAACAATAACCGCCAACGGTAATTTTGGGTGTTCTATGGCTTTAGTAATGGTTGTAACCTCGTTTTCTACTAATATACCTGCATAACTAGGTAGATGATGAGTGATAGCTTCTACAGAAGCATGTTTTTTATGAACAACCCCAAAAGCATCTTGCACAAAAATATCAAAACCATCTGCAAGCTGAGTTGCAAAATCATCATCATTTAATAGCTCTTGGTTATAAAATCTAACGTTTTCAAATAAAATAATCGCATCATCTGGCTTGTTAGCTAACGCTTCTTTTGCCTGTGTACCAATACAGTCGGGTACAAATATTACAGGCTTATGTAATAAATCTTGCAATTTTTTGGCAACTGGCTCTAAAGATAATTTCTTGTCATAGCCATTTTTGGGGCGCCCTAAATGAGCAATAATACTAAGGCTTGCTCCACTCCCAATAATGTGCTCTATGGTGGGTAGGGTTTTTCTTATTCTGTAATCATCTAAAATATCACCATTTTTGCTAATTGGAACATTAAAATCGGCACGCAAAAGCACCTTCTTATTAGCCAAATGCACACGATTTACTGTTTTTTTATAGAACACTTGGCCACCCCCTTTATAAAGTCTATTCTACCACTCTTACCTTAATTGTGTCGGTAGTACCCACAACCCCTGGGTGATTACCAGATGCAGTTACAATAATATCGCCCTTTTTAAGTAACTTGGTTTTACGTAGCCAGTCTGCAAACTGAGTTGCCTGTTTAGGGTTATCTTTACGTACAAAAGATTTTGTACCGTAAACTATAGCTAGCTGAGCAGCCACCTTATGGCTACTTGTAATGGCAATTATTGGCAAATCTGGCCTATAAGCTGCAATTTTGTATGCCGTTGCCCCACTTTTAGTTTCTGGCACAATTGCAAGTGCATTTACGTCTTTTGCAAGATCAATTATTGCCTTACAAATAGCATCTTGCCTAGAATTACTTTTTAAAGGTTCATAAACATGATGCGGGGCTTCTAGTAAATGCTGCTCTGTGTAACGTACTATTCGTTTCATAACCGCAATTGTTTCTAGCGGAAAATCTCCATTTGCGGTCTCATCGCTTAACATCACGGCATCTGCACCAATAAATACTGCAGTGGCCACATCACTAGCTTCTGCTCTGGTTGGCTCTGGAGATTTTGTCATGCTAGCAAGCATCTGGGTAGCAATAATAACTGGTTTTGCGTGTCTTACGCCTAAATGCACAATTTTACGCTGAGTAACTGGCACTTCTTCTGGGCTTGTTTCTGTAGCTAAATCTCCCCTGGCAACCATAACGGCGTCACTTTCTTGTACAATTGCATCTATATCGTTTAAGGCAGAGCGAGTTTCTATTTTAGATATTACTCTAGAATTTGCCCCAAGATTAATCAATTTTCTTTTAAGATTAACCACATCTTCTGCAGATTGCACAAAACTTAATGCTACGTAATCTACTCCTTGCTCAACCCCAAAAACTATATCTTTATTATCTTTTTGGGTAATAATGTCACCACCAAAGTCTGTATCTGGTAAATTAATGCCCTTTCGAGCAGAGACTTCTCCGGCCGTATCTGCCCTTACATATACAACACCATCTTTTACGGCAGTAACCGTAGTTTTTACTTTGCCGTCAAATATATATAATCTTTCACCACGTTTTACTTTTTTGCTTAAATCGTACTGCATGGGCAAAACACCTTCTCTAGCGTAATCTGCACCAAAACGCAAAGAAAAGCTTTGCCCAACGTCTATTTTTACTAAACCGTCAAAATCGCCCAAACGTATTTTGGGGCCTTGCAAATCTTGAATAATTGCAACTGGTTTGCCAAGTGCTAGACTTGCTTTTTTTACATTAGCAATTACCTGTGCGTGCTGTTCGTATGTGCCATGGCTAAAATTAAGCCTAATACCGTTAGCCCCAGCCTCTATCATTTGATATAGCTTTTCGTAACTAGAAGTTTTAGGGCCATAGGTTACAATAATTTTAGTTCTTTTATAATCTTTAATTTGCTTTTGTGGAGTTGTAACCATATATAATTAATTCTTTTTTAGGCTTATGTTATTTTTATTGTAGCATAACCAGTTAATTTACAGAGTCTAGATATGGTTTTAACTGCGTTTTAAAACTATAAAAACCCCAAAAAGATGAGGTTTTTATAGTGGTGACCCCAAGGAGAATCGAACTCCTATTGCCGGGATGAAAACCCGATTTCCTAACCGTTAGAAGATGGGGCCAAGGTCATTGCTATTATAAACTATTTTACCAACTAACGGATAGTTTTCATCTCGGCATTGCCAGGATGTATTGACAATTTTGTTTGCAGATTTGCAAACGGGCCGATTTTAACCGTTAGAAGATGGGGCCAAGGTCAACAATAATTAATTATAACGTACTACCGTTTATTATACTTTACATCCAAACGGTTAAGATGATTTCCTACCCACGTCCCGCGGGCCCAAAACTTCTGCTTTGAAAACCCAGTTTTCAAGTGAAGGTTTTCTTGCAACCCGCCAATGGCGGGTCTCACTTTAGAAGATGGGGCCAAGGTCATTGCTATTAAAAAAACAAACCAATCACTAATGTTACTGGTTAATTTGTAACAACTATAATAGCTTGCCTATTATACTACTTTTTTAGGTACTAGTAAATAAGGCCTTTTTGCTATTTTAATTATTTTTGTTAGCTATAAGAGCGGTCAGTCATTGCTCGTGTTGCTACTACTATATAAGCATATTATTAACAAAAATACTAGTGGTTATCCACAACTATCTAATAAATTGCGCAAAAAATGTATACAAAGGTCTATTTAGGTAAATCTGTTGTATTGGGTAAAACTTTGCTTAAGGCAAAACTAAAGCCAAAGGTACTGCCTTTATCTTGTATACTGTTAAATATTACAGAACCACCTTGGGCAATAATAACTTTTTTAGCCATATATAGCCCTAAGCCGGTGCCATCTGGGCGAGCTTTTTGGGCATTGTCTGCTCTAAAAAACTTAGTGAATAGCTCGTGTTGAGATTTTTTTGGTACACCAATGCCTGTATCTACAACCCTTAGTTCTACTGATTTTTTATTAGCGTTTAAAGCAACTGTAATGCTTCCGCCACTTGGGGTGTAATATATTGCATTGTCTATAAAGTTCATAATTACCTGATGTATCTTTGTTTCATCTAGCATTAGCGTAGGAAAGTCTTTGGGGCAATCTACCTTAAGTGTTAAGCCTCTTGCGGCTGCGGTAGTTTGTAGTTGCTCTACCTCTGTTTGTACAACTTGTGGTAAGTCTACCTCGCTTGGTTCTATAACAAATTTACCAGTCTTTAAACGGCTAACATTTAATAAATCTGCAATTAAATAAACCATCCGCTGGCTGCTAGTAAAGGCTTGGCTTAAAAAGGTTTTTTGCTGATCGTTTATGGGGCCGGCATCGCCCTCTAACAACATGCTTATGTAACCCTTTACAGATGTTAATGGTGTACGCAATTGGTGCGATGCCATACTAATAAACTCATCTTTGGCCTCATCTAAAGATTTTAGCTTTTCGTTAGACTTTTGCAAATCTGTAGTAGCTTTTTTAACATTTTGCTGCAATGTTTCGTTAAACCGCTCAATTTCTATAAATCTTAAATGGCTCTGTACTGCAATTGCCGTTTCATCAGCAATAATTTCAAAAAGCTGAATGTCTCTATTGCTATAATTAGTGCCGTTCTTTTTTAAACCAAGAACCAAATAACCAACTGTTTTTGAATCTGTAATCATTTTAATTATACAGCCAATATTCAATAAATCTAATAGAGTATTAAACTTTAAATTCATATTTTTATCATTACTTACATAAATTGATTTTTTATCTAATTTATCAAAAGATTCAACCAAATCTTCCCACTTTGGATTACTAAATAGTTTAACATTACTGCCATATATATGAGATTCTACTGCAGCTGCTTTATCTAAATAATAATCTGCATATTCTAATTTAATTTCTTTCTCAATTATATTAATGTTATTAGTCAATACATTCTCTAAGTCTAATGAACTTGCTAAATTTAAATTAATATTGTTTATCACAAACTGTGGATCGTATTTATCACGAAAAAATATTTTATTAGTAATCTTATCAAAATATTTTTTTAATTTAATAATTAATAGAAATACTAGCAACGCTGAGAAGGTATATAGAACTTCCTGTTTAAGAGACACATCAGTGTCTGGGAAAAATATACTATTCAACACAAAGAAAGTTATTAAACCGTAAATTGTACCTATCAATAATAGTAACGATATATATGCAACATAACGTAATATTACTGTCTTAATTACAAAAAGTTTTTGGCTTGCTATAGAGTACCCAAAACCAAAGATTAATACCAACATAGATAAGGGCCCTAAATTAGTTAAGTAAAAAGAATCAATAACTACAGGTATAACCAAATTTGTAAATACTGAAATCGATAATGTAATAAATACACTAACTAGTAGAATTTTTAACTTTAGTTTATCTTGCATATTCGAGGTGTAATAACCCTTAGCAAGAAGCAATACTGTGTATACGACGGTTAAAATAATGCTTACAAAATATATATAAGCGTATTCACCAAATATCAATGCCGTAACGCTATCTAATATCTCTATATCCCTAAGAATCAAAGAACTTAGACTAAGAAAAGATACAATTAACATATTGAGTATTAATATTTTAGTAACTATAGTAAAAAATCTATTGTTATCAGTTATGTAGTAAGAAAATAACAAGATAAATACTAGTGAAATACCTGCAAAAAATAAAACTAAATGATTTATAAACAACAATAAGGATTGTGATAACCCAATATTATTTGAGAATAGATTAGATAATAACCATAAAGAAACCGATATAGTAAGAAATAAAAAGGACATATTAAGTTTTTTATGATAGTTATTGGCTGCAACTAAAATACCTAAATAGATAAGTGCGAAAATAGATAAAGAATATAAAACTATATATAATGTATACATAAGTTATATATATTATATGCTAATAGCCTTAAACAGAATAGCAGTAATATACTACACCTTGGGTGAGCGTCCTAGCAGATTATTAATTACTAAACGCGCTATTGATTTTTTGTACGACAGCCTTGGATGCTTAGTAACAAAACTAGCTCCCGACATAGGATCATATACCCTAACTCTATTAACATATGTGGGTTGCGGAAATTTATTCGATTTGCCCAAATTAAAGTCCATTAGAACTTTAAAGACTTCCGTTACAGCAAGAGAGCCCGCTACCCCAACACCCGGATATACCGAAGGTGCAGGTATTAAACCTTGTGCTACCTTCTTAAATTCTTCTAAATCAACGTAGGGCGGAACATATGGCAGCCACTCCGACAATGGCGCGTCGACCATAGCATTATTGCCATCATTCAGCCTTTCGGTATCGACGCCCAGTACATCTTCAAGTGTGGGTCCGTTAGGATGGAATGAGCGTACATTGGCCCCAAAGGCAACATTCATCGCCATAACAACTGGTATGCCTTGTAATCTAGCAAATTTACCTATCATAATACCAATGTCGGGGTGAGTAAAATCTGTTTCATCAACTATTAAGTCAGCCTCTGAGACTATACCTTCAATATTATCTCTTGTTACGCCCTCAGGATAAGTAATAACCTCAAAACTATCAGATATGGCTAAACCAATATCTTTAACATGTTGACTTACTGCTATGGCTTTATTAACACCTATAGTATTTATATTACTAGCAGTTTGTCGTGTAGCATTAGGCCTATCAAAAGCTTCAGGATCAGCTGTAATTAAACTTCCGACCCCCATGCGAGCCAGCCCTTCAGCGACTACACCCCCATCACCGCCAACACCAAGCACGGCAATTCTTGAATCCTTCAAAACATCCTGGCCTGCTCTTGTAAATATTGGAGAATTTCTTGAGAAAGGGTCTTCACTACTCATTACGACATTTCCACTCTACGCATTAAGTTACTTTGAAAATACCCCATACCATTACCCGCCCGTTTAGTGTCAAAGAATTCTCTTAAAATTATACTGTCGGTTTTATCTTTAGTCACAGATTTATCAACTTCTTCTGGCTTTATCATAACTGGTATATTTAAAGTATCGTTATAATCTGGTAGACGCTTTGCGGCACCTAACTGCTTCATTGGCATACCTATGGATTGCAACAGATCCCAGAAAGGCTGCTCTATTACAAAATATACACTCGGTACTTTATGTTCACCGCATAATCTTGTGATTGCCCTAATCAATGCAAGGTTAATTTTATGCTGAGTAAATTCATCTTCATCCCTAGCTATAAAACGAGATACCTCTACAGAACCTGGCTTAGGCCTTAAATCATCGTCAATATCAGTAAAATATTCTTCTATTGGCAATTTTCCAGATCGGTCTCTAAATATAACCCTTGCACCACCTTTTATATCTTCTTGTCCACCGCCCATGGCAACTACAGCAATATGTAAAGAACTAGAATCTAAATCATCAGTTTCACGCCCTAATTCATCTTTATCTTCTGGACGTAGAAAATGCATATCATCGACATAGACCCTGCCCCTAAACCTAAGACCTCTATCATATAGTTCTGGGTGCTCAGCATTATCAGGATCCTTAGGATAACTAGCAGTACGCCCAATCCAATATGCAATTCTTGGATCAATTCTGCTTTTACCCTCGTGCCTTGACACAACGGGCCTAGGCTCGCGCGGGCTTTCCTCGCGCGGGCTTTCTCTAACATTTCTAGTGGGTGATATATATAGCATAATATTTATAAAAAACTCCAAACTAACTTACCCTAAATATTTGTAAGAAAGCTCGAAGTTTTTATTTAATAATGTTCTTTTAGCTCTTTGGCTTATGTTTATTTAACACCATTTGACAATAATAGTCAAATATTTTTTACAAAATTATTCTAAAGAGTACAGATAATCAAGTACAATAGGGTTATGAATAAAATTTGTATTGTAGAAGATGATGAATCTATTATAGATATTTACAGATACAAATTAACATCTGCAGGTTATGATGTTTGCTTAGCTAAAGACGGCAAAGAAGCTTTAGTTGTTTTAAAAAAAGAAAAACCAGATTTAATACTATTAGACATTAAAATGCCCTATTTACCCGGAAACGAGGTATTAAAACAAGTAAGAGCCACAGACTGGGGTGCAAATATTAAAGTAATAGTGCTAACAAACATTAGCAAAAGCGAGGCTCCTGCAGATTTTAGATTTTTGGGGGTATCACAATATATTGTAAAAGCTCATTACACCCCCGCCCAAGTGCTTAAAATTATACAACAAACACTAAACAATTAATGATATACTTTTAATATGGCACTAAAAATTGCAATTATAGAAGACGACCAAGCAATATCCCAAATGTACAGAATGAAATTTGAGGCAGAGGGTTTTATTGTAGAAACAGCAGAAAATGGTAAATTTGGTCTAGAACTTGCTAAAGAAATGAAACCAAACATTATTTTGTTAGACCTTATGATGCCAGAAATGAACGGCGATAAAATGTTAGATCAAATGCGCAAAACTACTTGGGGCAAAGACATTAAGGTAATTATTTTAACCAACATGGGCGAACAAGAAGCTCCCACCGGCTTAAAAGAACTAAATGTAGAAGATTTTATTGTAAAAGCAGAAATGACACCAAGGCAGGTGGCAGATCTTGTAAAAAAGCGGCTTGGCGTATCTTAAATTGGTATGAAAATTGCAGTTATAGGTTACGGCCGGCAAGGTAAAAGTGCTGCAGAATATTGGCACAAGCTAAACCACAGCGTAACAATTTGCGACCAAAACACATCTGTTATTGTTCCTAACTGGGCAAAAAAACAACTGGGTGCAAAGTATTTAAATAATTTAAAATCTTTTGATTTAATTGTAAGAAGCCCCATGGTGCACCCAAGCACCCTAGCTAAAGCTGGTGGCAATGACATTTTAAAAAAGGTAACAACTACTACCAATGAGTTTATGCAGGTTTGCCCTAGCAAAAATATAATTGGGGTTACTGGCACCAAGGGCAAAGGCACAACCAGCACTTTAATTACAAAAATGCTAGAAGCCGCCGGTAAAACCGTACATCTTGGCGGTAATATTGGCATAGACCCATTACAGCTATTAAAAAACAATATAAAAAAAGACGATTGGGTTGTGCTAGAACTTGCAAACTTTCAGCTTATAGACCTAAAACACTCACCCCATATTGCAGTTTGCCTAACTTTTGCCAAAGAACACACCGATTGGCACAAAGATATTACAGAATATAAAGATGCCAAAAAAGAATTATTTAAACATCAAAAAGCAAATGATATAGCAATATATTATGCTAAAAACCAACATTCTAAAGAAATTGCTATTGTATCTAAGGGCATTAAAATACCATACTTAGAACCCCCTGGAGCATATGTAAAAGATGAACAGATAATTATAGACAACACTGTAATATGTAATATTAAAGATATTAAATTACTAGGAACACATAGTTGGCAAAACATTTGTGCAGCTACTACGGCTGTTTGGCAAATATCTAAAAATGCAGATGCATTACATAATACAATATGCAATTTTGATCCCCTACCCCACCGCATACAACTAGTGCGGACCAAAAATAGCATAAAATACTACAATGATAGCTTTTCTACTGGGCAAGCGTCTACAATTGCCGCCATTAAGGCAGTTAATGGCCAAAAAGTATTAATACTAGGTGGATATGATAGATATATTAACTTAGAGCCACTTTATGAAACAATTTTAGAACATAAAAATGATTTAAGACATTTATTATTACTTGGCCAAAGTGCACAAAGGTTAGCAGACGAGCTAAAAGAACATGGATACACAAATTTTACCCTAACAAGCTCAAACACAATGCCCCAAATTATAAAAGAAGCAACTGCTATTGCCCAGCCAAATGATTCTATTGTGCTTTCTCCTGCTTTTGCAAGCTTTGGAATGTTTAAAGATTTTGAAGATCGTGGTGAACAGTTTATAAAATACGTAACAGAATTATGATAAAACCAACTTCATTTACATTTGTAGATTACGGTTTTAATCAAAAACAAAAAACAGCCACTTTTAACTACGCTTACAAAGAATTAAATTTATTTTTTACAGAAACATATACTTTTGATTTTAACTTTATAAGCTATGATAAAAATGCACTAGATATTGCCTTAAAACATCTATTTATTATGGCCGGGATATCTTATTATAAAGCCTATTTACCAAAAAGTATCATTGTTAATGTTCCACTTACTGCTGACGAAGCTAATTTTTTTAGTAATACTTATCAAAATGGTTTAAGAGAACTATTTTATAAAAATAATTTGCCAATAGAAACCCCTGTTAAATTTAAGC
>JAUPVN010000047.1 GCA_030917025.1 Patescibacteria group bacterium
ACCAAAATATAATAAATCTAAAGCCCAAAAGTATATTCATAATATTGTAAATAGTACCTATAAATATATAAATAAAACATTAGAGAATAACTATACAAAATTTTTGTTAATAATTTTTTCTGTAGTATATGCAGTAGTATGTGTTTTATTAATTGCTGGCCAATTAGACAATATTTTTGGTTTAAATATAAATAACGTAACAAGTGTGCCAATCATTATATCTTTAGGCATAGTTATATCTAGTGCGGTTTCTTTTGTTATGTTGGTGTACGGTGTAATTGTAAGTTTTAAAAATTATAATTATCTACTACTATGGCTTAAAAGGGCGTTGCTAGTAAATATTTTTATAACTCAGGTATTTTTGTTTTATACTAACCAGTTTGCCGCTGCTTTTGGTTTAGCGATGGCGGTTTTGTTATTATTTTGTGTTAATATAATTTTAAATAATAATAGAGTCAATTTATGAAAAATAAAATTATTAAACATTGGCGAATATACCTGGGCTTAACAGTAAGCGTACTTGCAATATTATTTATAATCTTTCAGTGGAATGCAATTTTAAGATCTTTGCAAGCAGTTTCTAATGCAAATTGGGTTTACGTAACAATTAGTTTTATTGTTTTTGCAACAACCGTAATAGCTGCAGCAACTATAGTTTACATTCTTAAGCTTGCCCCAATTTCTTATAAGAATACCGTTATAGTACAAACAACAGGTTTATTTTTGGGCAGAGTAACGCCGGCAAATGTAGGTAGCTTAGCTGCCATGGGAAGATATTTAGTTCTTAATAAACATAGCATAGTGCAATCTGGAACTGTTTTAGCAGCTGCTGCCTTTGCAACTTTTGTTGGCAATATGCTCTTAAGTATTTTTGCACTTATATTAAATTGGAAAACCATAGAGCTTGGGTCTATTAAAATACCGCCATTTATTATTTTTATATTAATTATTGTTGTAGCCATAGTTGCTGTGGTTTTATTAATATTTCCAAAAATCCGTAATAAAATTACTAAATCAATTAAAGAAGTTAAAACTACAATTTTGGCCTATTCTCATAAACCCAAGGCATTAGTAGCAGCAGTTATACTTGGTGCGCTATTAACATTAGGTTTTGCGCTAACTATGATGCTGGTTGCATACTCTTTAGATGTAAAGTTATCTATTTTTGCGGCAATTGTAACTGTTAGTTTAGGAAGTTTGGGTGTGGCTGTTACTCCTTTGCCAGGAGGCGCAGTGGGAGCAGAAGCCGCTCTAGCTGCTACCCTAATACAATTTGGAGTTTCTGCAGAGCAGGCCTTAGCAATAGCTTTAGTATATAGGTTTGTTACTTTTTGGTTGCCTTTATTGCCAGGTTATATTGCCAGCCAATATTCTTTAAACAAAAAAATTATCTAAATATTAAGTTTTTAGTCTATGTATTATACTTTTATAATTATTGATATACTTTGTGTATGATAAGTAACTTTTTTTGGGGGGCAAGTACTGCTAGTCATCAGGTAGAGGGCGGTACGCATAATCAGTGGAGTGAGTGGGAAAAGGCAAATGCTAATAGGTTAGCTGATAGTGCTCAACAACGCTTAGGTTGGTTGCCTAATTATAATGAGATTAAGGCACAAGCTGAAAACCCAAATAATTATATTTCTGGCAACGCCGTAGAACACTACTTAAGGTATAAAGAAGATTTTGCTTTAGCTAAACAGCTAAATTTAAATGCACTGCGTTTTGGTATAGAGTGGTCTCGTTTAGAGCCAAAACAAGGCGAGTGGGACCAAGATGCAATTAATCATTACAAAAAATATATTAAAGAAATGCGCAAAGTGGGGCTGGAGCCATTTCTTACGCTTTGGCACTGGGCGATGCCCGTTTGGTTTGCAAACATGGGTGGCTTTACTAAAAAAAGCAATTTAAAGTATTTTGAACGCTACGTTAAAAAAATTAGTGATGAGCTTTTGAGTGATATTAATTATGTTATTACAATTAACGAGCCTAATGTATATGCTACTTTTAGCTATATTTTGGGCAATTGGCCACCCCGGCAAAGATCACTTATTACTGGTTTAAGGGTATATAATAATTTGGCTATTGCTCATAAAAGAGCTTATAAAATTATAAAAAGCGCTCACCCAAATATTAATATTAGTGCAGCCCAGCAAATTGTAAATTCTAAACCTTTTAGAAAAAACAATATAATTGATATAACAATGGCAAGGTTGGCAAACTATACTTGGCATTGGTGGTGGCTAAACAGAACTAAAAAATACCATGATTATATAGGTATAAATTTTTATTTTACAGATTATTACAAAGGATTTAAGCGCCACAACCCAAAAAGTCCATTAAATGATTTAGGTTGGTATATGGAGCCAGGTGGTATTGTAGAAATTTTAGCTCAAGTTGCAAAAAGATATAAAAATAAACCAATAATTATTACAGAAAACGGTTGTGCCGATGCTAAGGATGATTTTAGGCAATGGTGGCTAGAACAAACTATGCAAGCCCTAAGCCAAACAAAACAACAAAATATACCCGTAAAAGGGTATTTGCACTGGAGTCTAATTGATAATTTTGAATGGGCCGATGGCTGGTGGCCTAAATTTGGTCTAATAGAGGTTGATTGTAGAACCCAAAAACGTACTATCCGCCCCAGTGCCCTCTGGTATAGTAAATTTGTCAAAAAAGATTGACCATTAAGGGGTGTTAATAATATAATTTTGTGCTAATAATAGCATAATGACAAAAATTACAGGCGCAAAAATTGTAGTAATTGGTGGGGGGACTGGTAGTTTTACTTTGCTTTCTGGCATAAAAAACTATGTTAGTGATGTAACGGCAATTGTAAACATGGCAGACGACGGTGGGTCTACAGGCCAATTAAGAGACGAATTTGGGGTTTTGCCCCCCGGTGATGTAAGACAGTGTTTAGTAGCATTAAGCGAATCGCCAAAAGTAAGAGAGCTATTTAACTATAGGTTTAGTGATGGCTCTTTAAAAGGCCATGCATTTGGCAATATATTCTTATCTGCTCTAGAACAAATGACCGGTAGTTTTGCCGAGGCAGTAGATGTTGCAGACCAAGTTTTAAATGTAAAAGGCAAGGTAATACCAGTAACTTTAGATAACGTTAAATTGGTATTAAATTCTAGATATAAAGAAGTGGTTACTGGTCAGCATTTAATTGGTAACATGTCTTTTAATAAGTTAGATATTAGGCCTGATTTAGCATTAAGCCCCAGTGCTAGGCTAAACCCAGTTGCTAAAGATGCAATAAAAGAAGCTGATATGATAATAATTGCACCCGGCAATTTATACGGTAGTTTGGCCCCTGCACTTATTGTTAATGGTATGAAACAGGCTCTTTTAGCAACTAAAGCCAGGGTAGTGTATGTTTGTAATTTAGTAACAAAACCAGGTCAGAGTGATAATTTTTGCGTTGCAGATTTTGCAGATGAAATTGAACGTTTTATAGGATCAAAAAGATTAGATTTTGTGCTATATAATACAGAATTACCCAGTAAGAGTTTACTAAAACGTTATGCTTTACAAAAAGAGTTTGGTGTAGAGACAAAACCAAAAGAGTTTAAAAGTAAACACTATAAAGCTGTAGGTAAAAAATTGTTATCAAAAGAAGTGAAAAGGGCCGTAAAGGGTGATATAATTGCACATACGCGTTCTTATATTAGGCATGACCCTGACGCACTTGCCAGACAATTAATGAAGGTTTACTTTTCATGATTAAAATTAAAACAGCCATTATCCCGGTTGCGGGTTATGGTAGCAGAATGCTGCCGGTCACAAAGGCGGTAGAAAAGTGCATGTTACCAGTTTTAAACAGACCAGTTATAGATTATGTTGTGGCGGACTGTATTGCTGCAGGTATAACAAATATTGTTTTTGTAGTGGGCGAGGGCAGCGACCAGTTACAAAGGTATTACGGCCATAACGCATCTTTAGAAAAATATTTAAAATATCAAAATAAGCACGATTTTTTGCCATTAATAGAGCCACCAAAGGGTGTAACTTTTGCTTATGTAGAACAAGCCCAATCTGGTAAATACGGCACGGCGGTACCAGTTAGTTTAGCTAGCCATTTCGTAGAAGACGATGAACAAGTACTTATTTTGATGGGAGATGATTTTGTTTGGAACAAAGATGGCAGTAGCGAACTTGCCAGGCTTATAAAAAGTGTTAAAAATAATGACGAAGCAGCTATGCTTGGTGTGCCGGTAGAAAAATCAGAACTTAGTAAATATGGCGTAATTAAAGCAAACAAAGAAGGTATTTTTGAGGCTATTATAGAAAAACCAGCCATAAAAGATGCTCCATCAAACTTAATAAATATTAGCAAGTACGTTGTGCCGT
>JAUPVN010000048.1 GCA_030917025.1 Patescibacteria group bacterium
CCGTAAACACCGTTGCCGTTATTGGTTACTGTTATTTGGCTGGTAGTACCACTTAGGTTAACTACACCCGAGTTAATGAGTGTGCTACCAGACATAGTCAAGCCATTTCCTACGGATACAGCCCCCGTAATACCGGCAATAGAACTCACAGATACCGGTATGTTTACATTAGCACTTAAAACATTCCCCAACATACTAAGATTAGAGCCAAGTAGAATATTGCCGGTAACACCGTTTAGACTGCTTACTGTATTTGTAACACCACCCATTTCAATAAACTGTGTACCGTTATAGTAGTACATATTATTACTACTTTGGCTATAGTATATTTGGCCTTTTTGCGGGTCACTTGGGGCATCGCTAGGGTTTAAAGTTAAAGTGCCAGATATACTCACAGTACCAATAATGTCTAGTCTACTAGCTTGGCCCAATGAAACCCGTGATTTATTAGATATTTCCTCTAACGGTATGCTAACTCCTTGGCTAGCGTTTGTCTGAACAAAATTATTGTTGTTATTAGATTTTATATACTGAAAAACAGCAAATGCAGTTGCAGACACAAGCAATAATAACCCAACAATAATCAAAATAGCCCAAATAAGTTTACGACCAAAAGTTAAACTTGGGTCTTTCCCGTAGCTTGCATAGCGAGTTTGATTTTCTAGACGTGCAGCATTGGGGTTTGTGTAATCTAAGCTTTCTGGAGAGTCTATTACTTGAGCAGTTAGTATAGTTTGATCTTTCATAGAACTATCTGTGTTTGGCAAACTACTAGATTGCTGATTATTAGTGCTGGGTTGTTGTGGATTAATATAATCGGCCATAATTATAACCTTAAAATTAGATATATTAATATACAACCAAATGCCGCAATAATTATTATGCTAACAAATATACGCGTTAACGCTTGCATTATAATTGGCCGGGCCAATGGGTTTCGGCTTGACTGAGTTATGGTGTTTTTAATAGCGCTATAAGACATTGCGGTAATACTAGCTATTACAGCCAAAGCTATTATAGAAACACTAGCCATCTTAAACGGTGTAACCGGTTTTCCAGATACATTCTCTATCCATCCTATAAATCCTGGCCTACCCGCAGTGTTCTTTTGAACCCTAAAAAGCTCCATTTCTATAGCGCCAATGATAACGTTTTTGTTTTGACCATTTGCAAAAGCTATATTTTGATAAGTATTTTTATTATTATTTATATCAAAGTCAACAATTGCTGCGCCTATAATGTTCTCATCAGATAGTGCTTTAGACGCCACACCATCTATGGCTGAAACGGCCAACAAGTCACCTTTTTTTATAAGTCCAGATATATCAGATACAAGCACTACTGTTTTACCATTAACAGCAACCTGAGTTTTATTTTCATGTTTATCTACAGCTATGGTGGCTCCGCTGTCAGAAACATTAACACCTAAAAAATTACGTGCATTATTATTTGTTGCTATTTCTATTTTTTGTTCACTACCGTTAACTAAGCTAACTAAGGCCCCAAATGGTATTTGTTCATCGGTTTGATATGACTGAGTATATTCTGCAGCAACATCACCAGCCCCCACCCTAGCAAAATATAAAATGAATATAGCTAAAAGTAATAATGTTGTTTGCAGAAATAGTTTACTTAATTTTATTGTTTGCATTTTTGATATTTTAATTTAAATAACTATAAACATTATAGTATGTTTAACAGATAAAAAGCAAGTATAAAATGATATATAATTTGTTCAATTATAGCAATAGTTTTATTAAATGCAAATTATACAAATAAGTTGTATTAATTACAATATAATTACCTTGCGTATCTTAAAATGTAAATTTTATTCAAAATTATAGTTTAAAATATACAAAATAAATGTAGCTATATACACAACATTTTACAAATTACTTCACAAAAAAACTAATATATAATATATTTTTAGCTTTTTTAAGAGATTTTTTTGATAGTAATAACTGTTTTACGTTGCCTATGGCCACGAGTTTTATGAACACGCTTTTTGGCTTTGTATCTAATAGAAGTTACTTTATCTGTTTTAACGTCTGCTTCATCTACAGTTGCAGTAACTTTTGCACCCGCAACGTTAGGAGTGCCAACTTTTACGTCTTCTCCATTTATTACTAATAGTGGTTCAAAGGTAACGTCTTTATCTGTAGCTAAAAGCTCTACTTCTAAAGTTTCTCCTTCTGACACAATATATTGTTTACCACCGGTGGCGATAACTGCTTTTTTCATACGTATTCCTTAGTTATTATAAAATAGTCAATCACTATAGTACCAGATTACTTATCTTTGGTAAACCCTCTATTTTGCTGGCACAAAAGGTATACCAGTTTGTTTAGATGCTTTAACAACAAAATCCTCTATTTTGGCTAATCTATTTTCGTACGATTTACTTAATTTTTTATCTGTACTTTTTTGATATTTTTGAAGATCTGCAACCATATAATAAAGCTCTTTAACATCTGCTTCTGTGGCAATTAACCTAGAGTCTACGGCATCTATTTTTTGAGATAGTTCTGCAATTTGGCGCTCTACCGCTAGCATACGGCTATTCATATCTGTTAGAGTAAATTCAATTTTATCTAGCCGACCATCTATAACAGCAAAATGATCATTCATTATTTTAAACTGCCTATTCATCTGTGCACCTTGCTCATAAATAGCAGATGCTAGTTGCCCAATAACCTCGGCTAGATCATCAATAGAAGTGTCTTTTTTTGTCATATATTTAGTATAACATTCTGCATTTATAG
>JAUPVN010000049.1 GCA_030917025.1 Patescibacteria group bacterium
AACGCTAGCATTAAATATGTTAGATCTAAAAAAAGGTCAAGCTGTGCTGGATATTGGTAGTGGCGATGGCCGATTTTTAAGGGCAGCTGCAAAAAAAGGAATTGTTGCATATGGCATAGAGGCAAACCCTATTTTAGTGTTAATATCTTATTTTGTAACGTGGCGTTACAGAAAATTAGTGCATATAAAGTGGGGTAATATGTGGCAAGCTAAATGGCCAGAAGTGCAGGGCGTGTATGCTTTTTTGCACACACGTTTTATGCAAAAATTGGATACAAAACTTGTATCAGAATACACCAAAAATGGTAAGCATGTATTATTGGCTTCTTATGCCTTTACAATCTCGAATAAAAAGCCTTTTAAAGAGTTAGGAGCACTATTTTTATATAAATATTAGTGCTATAGTTTTAAATAATATGAATAATAATTTAGATACATCAGGCGAGCTAGTAGTATTGCTAGATAATAATGGCGAACCAATTGGTACACAAACAAAAAAGCAAGTTCATCATGCCAATACTCCGCTCCATTTAGCATTTTCTTGCTATGTTTTTAATCAAAAAGGCCAGTTACTATTAACCAAAAGAGCTAGCGTAAAAAAAGTTTGGCCAAACGTTTGGACAAATAGTTTTTGTGGCCACCCCATGCCAAACGAATCTTTTGCGGATGCTATTAGGCGCCGGGCAGGTTATGAACTTGGTATTAATAATGTGCAGGGTATATCAAAGGTAATAGATTATAAATATAAAACACCCCCCTATAACGGCATTATAGAAAACGAAATCTGCCCAGTATTTATAGCTTTTACAGACGATAATAATTTTACTCCCAACCCTAAAGAGGTAGATGACTATAAGTGGGTAAACAAACAAGAATTTTATAGTTTTATAGAAAAAAATAAAAAAGTCACCTCTTATTGGCTAAACGATCAGCTTTCTAAGATGCAAGGAGCAAACATAGATTTGTTTTTATTGGCATCTAAAAATATTTGATTATTTTATCTAGGATATTAACTTAAGCGTTGTTATGTGTTAGCATAAGTGTAATGGATCCTAATAATCAAACACCACAAAACTTAGGCCCAAATGGGCAAAACAACATACCTTCAAGGCCATATACTCCACCGCAGCCGCAAGTATATGTGCAACAGTCTAATGCAGCGCCACCGCAACAACAGATTCAACCGCAAATGTCTAAGTATATTCCACCCGCGGGGCCTAGTGGGGCTGCGATACCTGTGCCAGCCGGCATGATGCCCACTCCAAAACCTAAAAAAAGTAAAAAATTGCTATTTGGTTTTGTTTTGGTAACGTTTCTACTTATTGTTTTTGTAATTTTAGCAGTTGTTTTTTATGGCCAAATGCAAGATTATAAAACAAACTCAGACCAAAAATCTAGTGTAGCTGTAGAGCAAGCAAAAAAAGACCAAGAAAAACAATTAAATGAACAGTTTGCAGAAAAAGAAAAGGAGCCATTAAAAAGCTATACCGGCCCAGCAAATGCCGCTGCGGTGAAAATTGTTTACCCAAAAACATGGAGTTTATATACTGTAGAGGGCCCCAGCGGGGACACTTTAAGTAGTTATTTTAATCCTAATTTGGTGCCAAATGTATCTAACAAAGATAATTTATACGCACTTAGGTTAAATGTTTTAGAGCAGCCGTATGCAAATATATTAAGAACCTTTGAATCTAAAGTAACCAAGGGTGAAGTTAAGGTAACCCCATTTGTAGCAAGTAACGTAAAAGATGCAGAAACTGGTGTTCGAATAGATGGTGCTATTACAAATAATACTATCGGTTCTATGGTGTTAATACCGGTAAGAGATAAAACTATTCAGCTATGGACAGAATCTGGCAATTATACTGCCGATTTTGATAATTTTGTGTTAAAAAATCTCACATTTAATCCTTAATTTTGTTATAATAGTTGCATAAGGTGTGCTAAATTAAAGTTTTTTGCGTAAAGTAAAGTATTAAAAATATTTAAATTGCAACCGTAAAGAGGGTAACATACAATTATTGTGCAAAATTTTGGGCAACAAACACAAACTACAGCAGCGCTTTTGTATGATTTGCAACAGACTTTGTTGCAAATAAAAACATGTAACGATGTTAATGGCTCTAACGCAAAAGAAATTATTAATAATATTAGTAGCCACGGTTTGGTTCAGTTGCATTATGCGCTATTTGCGCTAGAATCTTCTCAGCAAGAGCTACAATTTACTTCTGTTTCTGCGGCTGCTGCTTTATACGATGTACAGCAAGAACTATTACCACTTGCTAAAGCTTATGGTGCAACAATCAATTTTGAAGCTTCTGCCCATTTAGACCCAGTATATTGCAATAAAACGTCTTTAAAAGGTAGCATTTATTCACTTGTTGCTGGTGTTATTAGTGGTTCGGCGCGTAATTCGCAGGCAGATATAACAGTAACTGTTCAACAAACTAAACCCAATATGCAAAGGGTTGGTATTTATTCTGCAAATACAAAATTATCTAC
>JAUPVN010000050.1 GCA_030917025.1 Patescibacteria group bacterium
ACCTTTAGGCTTATCTACTAAAATATATCCATCCATTAACTAATACTGTAGCACGTTATTGTTGGGGTGGTGGCAACGGGAATGTACCATCTTGAGGTAATGGCGGTGGTACCGGTGGTGGCGCAGTTTCTGTTGGTGCTGGTAATTGTTGACCTGTTTGAGGATCAAATTTTGGTAAAGCGTCTTCTTTAAGTGGGTCGCTATCTAACGGTACAAAATTTGCTCCAATATTTTGATTTGGTGTTGGGTATTCATCTCCTTTAGAGGCTGATTCTTCTTGGATTTGCTTAACCCGTGCCAATGCTTCTTCTACTGCATCTTGCTGGTTAACGGTAGTTGCCTCAAAAGCTTCTACCTTTTTGTCTATGGTTTCTAGCGTGTCTTTGTCACTTACTGGAGCGCCAAGTGGTGAATATAGCGGTGATGGCTTAGATTCGGCATCGTCACTTAACTGTGAGCTGGGCGTTGAGGGCACGCTTGGTGCAGCTACAGATTCTGAATCATCTTGTGTAGATAATAAAGGTGATGTTGTACTAGAGTTTGCGTTATTAGAAGTAGACTCTTTTTCTGTTGGCGATAAAACTGTTTCTTGGTCTTCATAATTTTGCTCTTGAGCACTAACCGTAGAATTTAAAGCCCCGCCCGCCCGCGGTGGTTCTGTAACAAACTTAGAATAATGTTCTTGTGATGGTGGCTTAACCTCTGGCAAGGCAGATTCTACATCAGATAGCTTAGAAGCATTATCCAAACCTTGAGGTTGTTCAATTGGTGGCTCCAACACAACACCGGGTTCAGTAGTAACCTGAGGAGGCTCAATTAATGGCGAAATTGCTGGTACTTCATAAGGTTGTTGCCCTACCTTTGGTTCTTGTGGCAAGGTGGGTTCTTCTTCTGTAACGTCATCAGAACTAGTACTAGTAGCTGTTAAGCTTGGGGTGCTAACTTTTGGCAAGCTTTCGTAATTATCTATGCTGGGTAACTGCTGGTTATCTTGGGCTAAACCATTATTTGCCAACGCCACTAAAGAATCTGTTGGTGCTTGTAAAACTGTTTCTTGAGTTTTTTGGTTGGGCTGGTTTGCATTATCATTTGGTGTTTTATTTGTAAGACTGCCATTATTATCTATGGCAATTGTATCTTTTGCGCCCCTGTTATCTGACCTAAATGATACTGAATGCTCTAAATCTTTATCATGATCGTGCCGTAATGATAAAACACCATTATTAACATCGTAACCCTTTTGTTGAGCCTGGGCTTCTTCTGAAGAAATACTTTGCATAGACGTTGGTGTTGCTAATTCTTCTGCAATTAACTGTTGGTTTGCACCAGCGGCCATAAGCTGAGCACTCATTGTCATAACCCTTGGCGTGGTTCTGTCGTTTCTAAATCTATCTGTTGTGGCAACAATACCCGTTAAAAAGGCAGTTGCTATTTGTTCATCTATAAGGCTGGGCCCAAAAGAATCACTCACGCTGGTTAGCATTTCACATAAGCTACTAGCATTTTGATCTTGCCAGTTTATACTGCCAACTTCGCTTATGCTCTCTCCTGCCATTAAGCTAATAACAGTAGCATCATGCAAAATTCTGCCATGTTGCATAATTGCTTCATCTAAATGATCTCTGTTGTCTACGCCTAAAGCAACAACAACATCTACATTAAAATCACCTTGGCTAAAATTAAGATCTGCCTCAGATAAGCTAGTACGATAAGGTGTTATAAATATGCGAACAACGTCATCTTCTACTTTATATCTAAGTTTATCTGCTTTGGTTTTATCTAAAGATACAATAAAATCTTGTAAAGAATCTGTATTGGTTTCTAATGTTTCTTCTGGCTGTAAAAATTCTAAAGTAGATGGTATTTTACCACTAAAAACAGCTGTAGCATGCTTATGTAACTTGTTTAATAACAAAGTTAGCCCAATTGCAGCAGAAAGCTGATCTACAGTAGGGTTAGCACTTACTGTTATTAGCACGTGCTCGGCTTCTTTGATGCGATCTACCGCCTGTGATTGTGTGTTGGCATCCATAGTTTTATATCTTATATTTTTGATTTAGAGTAATACTAATAAAACAGTAACACACTAATTATGCTTATTGCAAGTAAATTATTGCAAATCGTACCAGATTAGGATATACTTGTCGATTGAAGCCAATAATAATTTAGAATACATAGTTAGCGTAAGGAGATCCATGCCAATTATAAAATCAGCCAAAAAGAGAGTTCGAGTTAGCAGCAAGGCTACCATTAGAAACTCCAAAACCAAACGTACCATTAGAGAGTCTGTTAAAGCTTTTTATAAAGAGCTAGAAACCGGCAAACCCACTTCTGTTGATGCAGCGCACAAAAAAGCAGTTAGCGCCATAGACACTGCTGCTAAAAAGAACGTTATTCACAAAAATAAGGCTGCTCGCAAAAAGAGCCAGCTAAGTTCTGCCGCAAAAACTGCTGGTGTTAAGCCAACCCCAACTACAAAGGCAAAAAAACCAGCTGTTAAAAAGGTGGCTCCTAACAAACCTGTTGCTAAAACCAAAGTAGCTAAAAAAGCCCCTGCCAAAAAACCAGCAGCCAAAAAATAAGCTAATAATTGCCCCTACATATAACGGCCTAAAATTAGGCCGTTTTTATTTGTTTAGTAAGTTCTAGTAGTAAAACCAAAACTCCGCCCTCTGGCTTAACTTTATATGTTTTAATTGCATAATCAGCATCAATTGCCACATCTAAAAGCGCAATGATTTGTTTTTTAGATAATTTTTTTGCTAAAGATAGGTTTTTTCTAACAACAAATGGGCTTATTTTTGCCTGTTTAGCAATATTATCTGGGTTTTCTTCTTTATGGGCCGCTATAACACTTAAAATATAAAGCTGCCAAGTTATCATACCCATCATTGCCTGAGGCTCTACACCTTGGTCACGCTGCTCTTGATACAATTTAGAAACTGCCGCTACATTACCCTGTATAACCATATCTAGCATAGCAAATACACTACTCTGGGGAGATGCTGGCACAAAAGACAATATTAGCTCTTTTGTAATTTCAGGATTTACTAGAAAAAGTTTTTGTAGCTCATTTGCTACAAGCAGTTGATTAGGGCCTATTCTATCTATAAGCAGTTGCGCATCTGCCCTGTTTAGGGTGGCACCTTGTTGCTTTGCTGTAGAAATTGCCCACTGCACTAATGCAGAGCCATCTAATACATCAAATTGTTGCAAATCATCTGCTTGTTTTTTAATATATTTTGTATAATTTAATCTGCTATCTAAAATCCCCTCTACTATAACAAGCTCGGTACTATCTGCTATTCTATCTACAATTTTCTCTATATTGCTTGCTAAATCTTTATTCTGAGAAACATGCCTTAAAACCACACATCTTTTTGCAGATAAAAACGGCACAGTAGTTACCGCATCTATACAGCCGTTTAAAGTAAGCGTGTCTGTTTCTAATACATCTAAAGCCATTTGGCCATGCTCTTTTACAAAAGAATCTAGGTAAGCTCTATAGGCAGCATCTCTTGTTAAGGCGTTTTCTCCAATATATAATCGCAACATTATTAACTAGTATACTTTATTGATGCTTAACTATACTTTAATTTTGTGTATTAAACATACTTTTTTTGGCATTGTATGCAAATATGGGTGCCCCGCCCAGCAACTTTTGTTTTAATAATTATATTGCCACAATTATTTATGCAGGGTTTGCCCTCTTTTCTAAAAACTTTGGCAAATGTAATATAGCTACCTTTTTTACCTTCTGCATTTACATAATTTTTATCTGTTGAACCACCTTTTTGAATACTTAAATTTAAAACATCTATTATTTCTTTATGTAATTTATTGATATGCTTTTTTGGCACTTTTTTTACCGTGCTTGCAGGGTGAATATTAGCCCCAAACAAAGATTCATCGGCATAAATATTACCTATACCCGCTAACACAGATTGGTCTAATAAGGCGGCTTTTATTGTAGTGTTTGGTCTTTTTAATAACCGCTTGTTTAACAGATCTGCACTAAAAGTGTCTTCTAGCGGCTCTGGCCCAACTTTTACAAAAAATGGTAGAGTTTTAACCTCTGCTGTTGGCATAAATTTCATCCAGCCAAATTTACGCTGATCGTTAAAATACAATACACTGCCATCGTTAAAAGTTGTTATTACTCTTGTAGATTTATCTGGTAATTGGCCAATTAAACTATCGTTTGGGTGGCCGGCACCAAAACGATTTTTAGTAGTATTCTTATTTTTTTGTGCACCTACATATACTAACTGCCCTGTCATTTTTAAATGAATAACAAAAGTATATTTTGTAGATAAATCTATCATTAAAACTTTAGCTCGGCGCCTCACATTAATAACTTTTGCACCATAAGCAAAGCTAGCAATATCGTCTTGGCTGTTAGGAAAGCTTTTGGGCCAATCAAAACTAATGTTAGTAATTGTTTTACCAACAATTAGCTTATTTAAACCTCTTTTAACTGTTTCTACTTCTGGCAACTCTGGCATACTAACAGTTTACAACACATATAGAAATCCCAAAACAAAACTACCACTTAAGAGCGCGCCCTGACTGCATAAAAACACTGTTTTACTTCGCACCATATCTACGGATATGCTTTATCGCAAAAACAGATGTTTTTATACTAGTCATATATCACCCATAATTTGGCCCTTTTGATTTGAGATTGCTATATCCCAAAAAATTTATGCAAATGTTATAGTAATGATGTATGGATAGTATAAAAGATCTTTTGCAGAACAAAAATCTAGATGAACCAACAGAAATTACTGCAATACGTAGCTATTGTGAATCTGTTTTAAGTTTTACTCCTAAAATTAACGTAAATAACGATATTATTTGGGTAGCTGCACCAAACGGCATATTAGCAACAGAACTACGTATGCGCCAAAACGAGGTTATAGAACGCTGCGGCCTTACCAAAAAACTCCGTATTAAGGTTGGGTAAAACTAGTATTATCAAAAGAATTAATAGATAATATTATCGCTTGTGCCGTGGTTGATGGTACAAAGAGACCAGATAAATGCGTTGCCCATCTACCCAATATATACACCCTTGCCTCTAACATAAGTTCTGATGTGTCCTCAAATGATTGCACGGGGTTAAAAGCCCGATCATTCTCAGAATTAATTACGGATACTTTTAAACCGTGTTTAATTAATTCTGCAAGTAATTCCCTAATATCAAAACTACTAGCAAATGTGGCTTCATGTTGTGTTTGAGTAAAATTAGTTGACAATCTTCTTGCGCTATCTGCAGCATATGTAGCTAATTTAAGCTTTTTCCTAAAGGGTAAATCTTTAATCAAGATAGCATCGTATGCGAGTTCACGTACCATACCATTCGCGGTCTTATTAAAGTTATTGCCTTCTATCAAACCCATACTATTTAATACGATTAAGTGCTTAACTATGTCATTCTCGGTATTATTAGATGCCTCTGTTGCATGGGCACCATCACCACCGCCCATACTCCACCCAACAATGTTAAATTTTTTGAATCCATGCCTAATAAATGCTTCATGCATAACGGCCAAATCATTATAGGCATGAGTCTCTTGTATCGGATATCTAGAATTATGATTTCTGTGATGAGTTAAGGCATAACTAGGAAAACCATGTTGCGCCAATGCAATTTGTAATAATCTCATTGTGCTTTTTCCCGCACTAAAGCCTGGAGAAATTAATATAGCTTCGTCTGTTAGATCCCGCCCAACGGGTTGATAGGCCACATCAACATTAGCGCCATGCAAAGTATCCTCTACACTAAAGTGTTCTGGTGGTAATAATAATTTATCGTCAAGCCACTCCTGTTCGTGAGATTGTGATTCTAGAGCAGGCACAATTAATCCACTAGATAAAATTTGTTCACGCATAATATATCATTCTAAGCATATTTCAAACATTGTAAAAGTTTGGGTTTAAAGTCTAAAAAGTCTTTATATAGTATATCTTGCATGCCAGCAGCGGCTGCGCCTTGGCAATTGATAAAATTATCATCTACCATAACGCAATCGCTTACATCTAAGCCTAGCTTATTGGCTATAAGCTCATAAATCGCCTCATCTGGCTTAGCAATTTTAACCTGAAAAGACAACATAACTTCATCAAAATAATCTACATATGGCACTATAAATTCTTTATAAGACCCTTGGTTAACATTAC
>JAUPVN010000051.1 GCA_030917025.1 Patescibacteria group bacterium
GTGGTTGCAATACGTATAATACTAAATAATACAACAGGTTTTTGGCCTGTTTGTGTTAATAATTGATTTAGTGATTCTTGTATGTTTTCTGGAGTAAAGTTTTCAATTTTAAATAACTTATCAGCAACTATTTGTAAAAGCTCGCAAATTTGAATGTTAGAAAGTTTGCTTAATTGTTTATGGCTTTTTATAAGATCTAAATTGGGATTAGGCTCTTCAAAGAAGAAATTAGATAACTCTGGTAAATTTGCTAATGTTTTAAGACGGGCCTGTACAAGCACTAATATCTCTTTTTTACGCTCTTTTGTTGCATCTTTTGCGCTTTCTGGCCAGTAGTTTTGGCAACGATTATATAAATCATCTAATGAAAGACGTCTAATCCATTGGCCGTTCATCCATAACAGTCGTTTCTCATCAAAACGTGCAGGAGATTTTTGCACATGCTCTACAGAAAATTTATTTATTAGTTCTTCTATACTAAAAATCTCTTGTTCTGTACCGTCGTTCCACCCAAGGCTTGCTAAAAAATTAACCATTGCTTCTTTTAAGTAGCCTTCTTTAGCGTAACCTAAAATATCTTTGGCGCCGTCGCGTTTTGAAAGTTTTTTTGTGCCTTCAAGGGCCATTACATATGGTAACGTGGCAAAAGTTGGCGGTTTAAGCTTTAATGCCTCATAAAGGTTTAAAAATTTTGGTACACTGGCAATAAATTCTTGGCTTCTAACCACATAGTTTACTCCCATTAAAGAATCATCTACAATGTGGCAAAAGTTATATGTTGGGTATCCATCTGATTTAATTAATATAAAATCATCTATCGCCTCTTGCGAAGCCGTTAAATTACCAAGTACTGCGTCGTTCCATTTGTAATTTTTGGGGATACTTTTAAAACGCAACGGTTGGCTACCGTCCCATTTGGGTGGATTTGTTGGTCTGTAATTTCTGTACAAAAATGGTTTTTTAGCTAATTTACACTCTTGTCTAAATTGTTCAACTTGTTGGGGGCTATATGGGTCTGCGTAAGCTTGGCCACTGTCTATAAGTTTTTGGGCCCACTCTTTATATATTTCTAGTCTTTCAGACTGTTTATAGGGGCCGTTTGGGCCACCTATATCTGGGCCTTCACCCCAATCTAGCCCAAGCCAGTGTAAACTATCTATTATGTGTTGTTCTGAGCCTGCTACCTCGCGCTGCTTATCGGTGTCTTCTATTCTAAATATAAATTTACCATTGGCTTGCTTTGCAATTAACCATGCAAAAAGCGCTGTTCTAATGCCGCCAACGTGTATGTATCCTGTTGGGCTTGGTGCAAATCTTGTAGTAATATTATTCATCTCTATAATCATAGCAGATTATTAACTATATATTTAAAGCCATGTTCAATTCTAGCTGCTGGCAGCAATTTCTAGTAATTGGCTAGAAGATAGGCTGTTTTGGTTACCGTTAACGGTATACCATATGCCCTTATCTACCCAAGTAGCGTTAGAGCCGTCGTAAACGTATATTGTTAAGCCGTTTTCTTTATAGGCTTGATAGTTTAGTTTAGAATCTTGCAAGTAATTAGTTAATAATGCCTCGCTAGACCAGTTTGTCTGGCGCTGAGAAATAACAAATTGTCTGTCATCGCTACTAGACTTATACGTTACAGCTACTGCACTATCAATAGCCTTAACTGGCCCAGAAAAGGCATACCCTGCAGGTACCTTTGAGGGCACCGTGCCCATAAAACCCGCCTCGTTAGCGGCTATTCGCATACTTACAGTAGGCACTTTTTGATAAGCAAAAAATGAGCCCAATAATAGTAAAGCAATAAAACCAGCAGTAATTGAAGCTGCCTTTGGCGATAAGTGTAATTTTCTTATAAATTTATGAGTTGTGCGTGGTTTTTTAACTGGTTTTAAAAGATGCGAATTAGCATTTTTTATTTGATCTTCAAAAACATATTTTTTAGGCTGGTTATTATGTGACTTAATAAAATGATGCACCGCGGGTGGTGGAATACTGGGGGCGTTATTTTGATGATTGGTTGGCGTAGGTTTTACTGTAAGACTATGAGTAACTTTGGTAGAGTTAGGGATATTACTACCAAATTTAGATATTACGGTGCTTTTGGTTGCACTATTTGCACGTTTTAAACGTTGTTCGGGAACGTGAGATACTAAAGAATTGTGAGATTCATTTATATGCTCTGTATATTCTGTAGGGTTAGAGCTAATTGCATGAATATATGGTTTTTGGGTAGTTTCTGGTTTATGCACGGCTTTACGGTGCAACGTATGAGATTTTTGCAAAATTGTTGGTTGTTTGGGAGGGTGTATTTGGGGTAGTCTTTGGCCAGTATTCGCCTTATATGGCACTTGCTTGGGTTGAGCCAAGTTTTGTTTTTGTAACGGATTTACTGTATTAGCTTTTCTGCGTGTAATGCCATCTACAACTGTACCACTAGATAATGGTGTGCCACCAAGCCTAGACTGAGATATCTTTAGGGTATTTTTTGTCTCTGGAATTTGGGTTTTTATAGTTTGTATTATTTGCCCCGTGTGGGCATCGTACGTTTTGCCGTTAATTTGTATGGTTGTTTTCACTATTTACCAGCTATTTTTGCACTTGTTAGTAATAACTATATAGTACAAGATAACAACCTAATAGCGCAAGCGCTTTGCAGACGTATTTAGTCTATTGATACACAATTTACTGTATTTTGGGGTGGTAAACGCGGTACAATTGTTAGTAGTAACTATTATGGAATTTTTAGACCCAGAAGAAAAACGCGCACGAACCTTTAGGCTTTTTATGGCTTATGGCCTTATTATACTTGTAATTGTTGTTGGCACTTTTATTTTATCTTTTGCTCTGCAGGGTGTAGATTTGTTTAGCCGCCAAACAGAAATAAGAAATGGCTTACTTTTTGTAGAGAGCAAACCAGTTAGTGCTCAAATAAATATTAACGGCGATACTTCTAAGCGTACGGGTGCTCGTTTTGTGCTGCCAGAAGGTAATTATAATGTTAAATTAACAGAAAATGGCTACAGGCCTTGGCAAAAAGATGTAGTCGTGCAGGGCGGCAAGGTTGTTTATCACGTTTATCCTAAGCTTATCCCAACAGATATAACCAGTAGTGCTGGTTACGTTTTTGGAGCTACTCCGCAATTATATACACAATCGCCAGATAAACAATTTATTGTTACCAATAGTTCTGACGGGCCTAGCCAATTTATTACTTTAGATACAGATTCACCAACAGCTACTCCCCTGCCGTGGGCTTTGCCCGCGGGGCTATGGAACACACAAGAGGCTTCTACGCAGCGGCTAGAGCCCGTAGAGTGGTCTACAGACAACAAACACCTGCTTATAGCTAAAATTGCACAAAATGGCACTAAACAATATCTTATGGTAAACAGAGAAAAACCAGAAGAATCAATAAATTTAACTACGCAATTAAAGTTAAACCAGTCTGACAAAGTAAAATTAAGAGATAAAAAATATGATCAGTTTTATGTGTTAGATACCGCAACTAAAACTTTACGTAAAGCTACAATTACAGAAGGTCTAGATCAAACAGTAGTTGCTCAAAACGTAATTTCTTTTGCACCATATGCAAATGACACAGTTTTATATGCTACAGACCAAGGGGCAGAGCTAAACCAATATGCTGTGCGTTTGTTGCACGGAAACAACACCTATGCCCTGCAGCCAATTGTTCGCTCAGATACAATGCTATTAGATATTGCGCGTTTTCAGAACGATTGGTATATAGTTGCAGGCTCAGCTCCACAAGAACTTACAACAGTTTATATAAATCCGTTTGATGGTAATAATCAGCCAATATCTGCAGATGCATCTTTGCCAGTAGAGCCCATAAAGCCTCAGTTACTTATTCCACTTGCTGGGGCTCGTTTTGTATCATTTTCAGAAAATGCTCGATTCATTGGTCTACAATCAGCCGAAGCGTTTAGTGTTTACGATGCCGAGCTAAAACAAGTTTATAGTTACAAAAGCCCTGTTTTATTACCAGCAACTGGCGCAACCTGGATGGATGGTCACCGCTATAGTGTTGTAACGGGTGGCAATGAGGTAATTTTTGAATACGATGGCCAAAACATGCAAACCCTCGCCCCCGCAATAGATAACACTGCTGCATATTTTGATAAAGACTACAATAATTTATTTACGCTTGTTTCTGGTGTAGATGGTAAAACTTTTCAGCAAATAAATAGTTTAGTATATAAACCAAATAACTAATATTTATATATTTAAAGCCAGCCAAACAAACGGCTAAACAGGCTTGGCGAACTGCCAGGAACGCTGGTAGATTGGCTAGTGCTATTGGCGGGTGCCGTACTTGCAACGTTGCTGTTTGGGTCTGGCGATATTTGGTCTGCTCTAATAATTAAGCGATTTATGTTAGTCCCTGGGGGGTCACAGGTTATTAGTGTTAAAGATGCAAGGCTGCTGGTGGGCCCCAGAACACTTACATCTTCTGGTTTAACAATAAATTTTTCTGTAACTTTATATACATAGCGCTTGCTATCGTATTGCATAATTATGGTGTCTCCGGCTTCTAAATAGTTTAATATTGCAAAAGCAAATTTATATTTACCGGCATTTAAAATATTGTTAGATGAATGCCCAACTACCACAACATTACCATTTTGCCCAGGCCGTGGCGACAGAGGGTAATGCACCGCGCCACTCTCTAAGCCCTTTTGTATTAGGTCTTCTTCTATACCCGCTAAATCGTATACAACCGGTACTTCTAAATTAATTTTAGGAATACTAATAAGTGGTTCTGGGCCAATTTTGGCATTAGGGTCAATAATTATTGGGCCAGCGCTAGCAGTGCGGCTTGGTGTAATAAATGGGGCAATAAAACGTTCATTAAAAAAGCTAAACATAAAAATTGTTATAACAATAAATCCCATACCTAGGCCAAATACTAAAGATTGCAAGTGATGTTTAGGTTTAAGCTTACCACGGGCAGATACTTTACTTAGCAACTCTGTTTTGGTATCATGTAAAGATCTTTTAGGCTTATTTGTTGTAGCTTTGGTTGGTTTTTTGGGCGCCGGTTTAACAGAACCAAGAACTGGGGCGGTAATCATAGAAATAGGTTTTGCAGATTGTTCGGCCGGTTTTTCTTTAATAGGCTCTTTTTCTGCCTCTTCTTTTTGAATATTTTTTGCAACAGTCTGCTGAGGGCTAAATGCACTCCCGCCATAATTTTGGTAAAATTCGTTCCAAACGGCATGCTTTTCATTGTCTGGTAAGGCTACATAATATTGATGCCAAAGCGTTTGCACCTCTGCCAAGGGCTTTTTAGATGCCATTAAGGTTTGTATGTAGCGCTGGTGTTTAGAATGTACTCCAGTTTTTTCAATCTCGGATTCTTCTTTTTTGGCAGAAGGCTCTTGAGCGTATAGCTGTGTAACTTTACTTCTTATAAGTGCTAAAGCCGGGTCTTTTTTACTGGCATCATCAGCAACTGCATCTGCTGGCTTATCAGATACAGGGTCGTCGCTTGGTTGCGTTGGTAGTGGTAATGATTGGTTAAAATCTGGCATTTAAATACAATAATTATGCTTTTGTTATTAAGCTAATTATAGTACAATACTAGTGTTTTAGCTAGTCTAATTAGTTTTGCCGCGGTGGTGGAATGGTAGACACGCTAGACTCAAAATCTAGTGAGCATTAGCTCATGCCGGTTCAAGTCCGGCCCGCGGTACCAATTTTAAGAACGGCCTAATAGCCGTTTTTTAAATTGGTCCTCTCAAGCCTAAATGGGTCCAATGGCTGGAATTGTCTCGTAGCACCCTAGTGATGACAGATTTGAACATCTTTCAAAAGAACAACAAGTTGCTTTAATGAAAGCATAAGCTATTGATTGGACTAGACCAGAAGATGACTAGGGTTTATATTTAGAAAATACTTACTTCTAAAAAGTAGATAAATAATATACAAATAATTTTAGTAGCTAATTTGAGTGATGGCGGTGGTGAGGGCTTTAAATGGCTCGTTTGGTTGTTGCATGTACCAAATGCTGGCGCTCGTGGCGTTGGCTAGGCGCCAGTGCGTGGGTTCTGATGGCAGTAGCGTGCTACTTACCTGCCCTATATAGCTTACAAAAATATTTTGTTTATGATAAACAATTATTGCTATTGGGTACTTACTCGTAATTGTTTGCAAAATTTCTACTAGTTGACTAGATACCATAGATAAACTTACGGCTGTAGGCAATTTTAAGCTTTTTACTAAACGTTGTAATTGCGCCATTGTAACAACTAGCAAAGTATTATTACGGTTTACAATTGGTAAAGGGTTATCTACAAAATAATCTATGCCGTCTTCTACAAAACATTGCAAAGTAGTGGTTTTGCTAAGATTTTCTAATAATACGCCCGTTTCGCTATTGTGGCTAAAATTGCCAACAAATAGCGTGCAATCTGCCCATGATACGTAATGCATTGCATCTTGTTCGGCCTCTTTTGCAAAACTGCCACTTGGTGTGCTTGGCAAAAATACAATTTCTGGTGGCGCGGGTTTTGGTATTAGCTTTTTAGTACTACTTGGCATTAAAACTTGCATTTGCCCCGCTCCGTATTTGTTGGCTAGCATAAAAGCTTGGCTAGGCGCGGTAATTTTATGTAAATTGCCGCCCATAATTAGTAATTTACCCATAAATTGTTTGTTTACGGGTTTGTTCCATAAAATATCGTTAAATAATGGTGTATCGTATTTTTGCTTTACCCAATCAGATTGCATTATTATGGCCTTTATCTTGGTGTAAAATGTAATTTTTATTGGCATCAGCTTTAAGCTGGTACACAACATTTTTGCGTTCTATAACAATATCCCAACCATTTTTTAGCGCCGCATTGTATAAGTTACTATCTGGGTTAAAAGCAATGCCCCGCTCTACACTACTTAGCATGGCAATGTCGCTTTTACTATCTCCAATAGCAATGCTGTCGTATAATTTTAAACTATACGTACTAATAAGTTTTTGCACTGCCAAAGCTTTATCAAAAATAGGAGTAGTTATTTTATCTGTGTACTTGCCATCTTTTTGCTCTAAAACTGCACCTATTGCGCCGTTAAATCCCAAATCTTTTGCCATAATATCTACAATGCCTTGGGGCGAGCCGCTAATAGCAAATATTAGGTAGTTTTTTTGTTTTAATTCTTTTATTAAATTTAATGTGTATGTATAGGTTTGGTTTTTATATATTTTATAAATGGTTTCTTCTGCATTTTTATGCTCTGTAGGTGTAATATTGGGTAATTCTTTAAGGTAGTTAGTTATTAAAACATCCTCATACTGGCCAAAAGAATCTGGGTTAGATCTAACCTTCCATGCCATTCTAGCTTTTACGATTTTGCTATGAGCATTTTTAGACAGTAAGTTATTTTTTCCAAGCTCGTGAATAATTGCATGATAAAACTGCCACCTAAGTAAGGTGCCATCTATATCAAAAACCGCAAATGGTCTGTTTATTGCACTTTTATTCAATGTTCCTCCAATACTTTATAGTATTACTATTTTTAACCTTTTATGCAAATCACCATCATTGGTATCAACTTGCGATTGTAGAGAGATTTATCTGATACTGAAATTTTCAATTGAATATGCAAGAGAAGAAGCAACCGTTAAGTCACCCAGGGGATATAAGCCAGCAAGTAGGTTTAGTAGAGCTTTTAATTCTTTTGGTAACCAATTGTTCTTGTCTGATTTTAGCTTAAGAAAATCAAAATAATTTTACTATTGGCTTTGGGTTAAGCCATAGTTCATTATGTACGCCAGGAAAATCGAAAATTGTATAAGCGTGAACTAATTTATCATAACAATTTAAGCAAATAAACGGATCATTGCCATTGCGTATAATAATAACGTTTTTGCTGTTAGGTAGCAGGTTATTTTTAATAAAATACAGCTTGTATAATATTAAAAAATTATGATTTAAAGAAATAAATAGACGCCAAAACCAATATAAAATGTATTTAATGTTTGTTTTTTCTATTTTTGCATTTTGATAAAAAGTTTTAGGGTATCGCTTTTTTGGGCACATAGGTGGGTTTACTAAAATAATTTTTTTAGCATCATTATTTTTTGGTACTAAAAAACAACCACCGCTATGGGCAACAATTATATCTGCAAGATTAGGTTGGTTTACTAATTTGTAGCCATTTATTTTACAAAAATTATTAAATATCTTTGCGTTCTTGGGGCCTTCTGCAAAGCCATAAATAATTGCATAGGTTTTAGGCATAATTAACTATACGGTTAGTTCTATGCTTACGGGGCAGTGGTCGCTACCTAAAACATCTGGGTAAATTTTAGCAGATTTTAGTTTTGGCAGTAATTTTGGGTTAATAAAAAAGTAATCTATGCGCCAGCCAACATTACGAGCGCGTGCATTGGCCCAATGGGTCCACCATGTGTAATAGCCATTGCCGGTTGGGGTAAAGTGCCTAAACGTGTCTATAAAGCCGGCATCTATAAATTTTTGCAAGCCTGCCCTTTCTTCGTCTGTATAACCGTGTTTGCCAATATTACTCTTTGGGTTGGCTAAATCGTCTGGGCCGTAGGCTACGTTTAAATCTCCGCTAAAAATTACCGGCTTGTTTTGTTCTAATTGCATAATGTAATCGTAAAAGGCTGGGTCCCATGCCTGATGACGCAAATTTAAACGGCTTAAATCGCCCTTGCTGTTTGGGGTGTAAACTGTTACATAATAAAAATCTTTGTATTCTGCTGTAGTTATGCGGCCCTCTGTGGTTGTATTGCCATAGGTATCTGTTAAATTATATTTTGTAGCTATTTTTGCTGGTAAACCGTAGGTTACATTTATTGCAGGGTTTTTGCTAAATATTGCAGTGCCGCTGTAGCCCTTTTTTAAAGCACTACCCCAATACTCAGTGTATTCTGATAATTGCACCGCAAAATTTTGGCTACCTGCTAAGCCGTTAGCCTTAATTTTGCTTTTGGCGATCTGCTGTGTTGAGGCCTGCGATTCTCGCGCTGAGTATGATTTATACGCTTTACTGCGATTCTCGGCCTCGCCTTGCATCTCATCCAAATGCAATTTATCAGAAACGCCAAACAGCTCATAAACTTGTTCTTTAGTGGCTTTTGTTTCTTGTAGGCCTAAAATATCTGGTTGGTATTTTGTAATAAATTCTGCAAAAGCGCCCTTATTTACAACTGCCCTTATACCGTTAACATTCCAGCTAAAAATAGTCATAATTTATGCAACAGTTTCTATTGGGGTTAGCAGGTTTTTATATGTTGGGTTTGTGCCGTTTAAAATGCTCCAGTAAATATCTTTAACTTGTTTGGTAATTGGGCCGGTTTGCTTGTTATTTATTATGCGTGCATCAATTAGGTGTATGGGTGCAATAAAGGCAGATGTGCCGCAGGCAAAAACTTCGTCTGCAATGTAAAGTTCTGTTAGGTCTATATTGCGTTCCTCTGTTGGAATTTTTAAGATATGGGCTATTTCTAGTACTGTTTTGCGGTTAATACCCTCTAAAAGGTCGCTAGATGTCCCAGGAGTAATTAGTGTGCCACTGCGTACTATAAATATATTGGCAGCACTAAGTTCACATACGTGGCCGTTAATGTCTAGCAAAATGCAATCGTCGTAACCGCTATCTATGGCGTCTTGTTTGGCTAAAACCGAGTTTATATATGCACCATTAACTTTTGCGCGAGATGGGATAGCGTAGTCTGGTATACGCCTCCAAACACTTGTTTTAAGCTTTGCACCGTTTTGGGGGATAATTGGCTCTGCCTCGTAAATAAACATACTTAATAGGCTTTTTAGCCCACGTGAGCGGGTGCCGGCAACAAGTTCGTTTACGTGTATGGTGGCGCGCACAAAAACCGTTTCTTTAATTGTATTGGCTTGTATAAGCTCTGTTACAGCACATTTAAATTTATTGTAGTTCCAATTTTGTTCAAATGTATCTATACCAATAATTTTGGCAGAATTTATTAACCTATTGTAATGGTCTTTTAGTCTAAAGGCGTTTAAGCTGCCGTTTTTGGTATAAACTATTGGGAACACCGTATAAACACTAAGGCCATATAATACAGCAGACCCAGCTATGCTTAAATTTGCCTGTTCTATTGGAATAATATTGTTATCAAAATAAGTGTTATCATATATTTTTGCCATATATTAATTATACATTAGGCGTAAAGTGCTATTAATTTGTAAACATGTTTACTTATTATATTTTAAATAATTAGTTTGGCTTTACAGATTTGTCTTTTGGCTGTTGTGTGATGGGCTCTGGGCTATTGCTGGGTTGATTTACTGGTTGTTGTTTTTTGTAATTGCGCATAATAACAAAATAATAAATAGGAACACTAAGCCAAATTAACCCTAAGAAAAACGCTGCAACTTGTAGCACAATCCACACTGTTCGGTCTTTAATATCTTGGTGTTGAATAACATGAATAAGTTGTATAATCCAAAATACAAAAAATACCAGCCAAATAATGGTTAAAAAAATCATTAAAAATATAAATGCTACACCTAAACCAAAAAAAGCACCGACTGTGTTAGTGATGTCTGTGCACTGTTCTGTAGTAGACTGTAACACTCCATCTACGTAACAATTACCGTTTGTATATTCGTAACTTGTTGCTAATAAATTAAACATTTTTACCTTCTTATTGTTAATTGACTATTTGTATAATAGTTTATTCTTTATTAAATATAAAGAATAAAATTATGCTTTTTCTGATAAATTATTGCTCTTATTGCAAATAGTAAAAATATTGTAAAGATTATGTGTATTTACATAAACTTGATACTTTGTAAACTATAGTTGACAATTATTTGTTACCAAGTTATTATTTATAATTATAATGGGTGTTAATGAATTTGAAGCTAGAGTTACTATTAGATCTGGAGAAGTACCAGGTGTTTTAACTGATTATTCTGAAATAAGACCGTTAGGAGCGGTAGTATATGCTGGATACGTTGGCAATGTGCAATTGCTTGTAGCTTGCCCAAAGGTAGTAGTGCAAGATAAATTTACTGTTGTTGGCACTGAGACTATAGGTGAAGATACTGATGAATTTGATGACGATATATTTCATGGTATATTAAGTTTAGTTAAAAAAATTAGATCTAATAAGTGCCCAAGCTGCCCCTTGCGCGAAAGCTGTGAGTTATTTAAAATGGATTATCCACCACTGTCTGGTACTATTGTACATATTCCCATTCCGGATTCATCATTAAGAAATAATAATTAACTATAAATTTTTGTATTTAAATATTCGGTTGGAATCGCGTTTAAAGTCTTTTTGTTTTAGGGTTTCGCGTTTGTCGTAAAGTTTTTTACCCTTGGCGGTGCTTATTAATATTTTTATAAAACGGCCATTTGTAAAAACTTTAATTGGTACTATAGTTAGGCCCTGCTCTTTTGCCTGAGCAAGTTGGCCGAGCTCTTTTTGCTTTAGCAACAATTTACGCGGTATGGTTTGTTTTTCTTCTGGTAATTGTAACTTTGTGCTATTTGTGGGTGTAACTTGCATGTTGTTTAGCCACGCCTCGCCATTTTTTACCGTAATAAAAGCCCCACGTAAATTTGCATGGCCCATGCGCAGGCTTTTAACCTCTGCACCAGTTAAAACAACGCCAGCACTATATTCGGTTTTTACATCGTAATCAAACCGAGCGCGCTTATTTACAATTGTGCCTTTTTGCACTTGCTTTTTCTTCATCTATTACATTGTACCAGAAACCGTAAAACAATTGCATAATATCTAATAATATGTTATTATAACATAATATGTATACCTACGAACGCACAATATCAGTTTATGGAGAGAACCATAAACCTCCAGAATTAGTAGGTGGACCTTTTATGCCAAGAGTTATAACAAGTAGCCCTTATGGCCCGGGCGCTACTGAATATAAACCTGATAGATTATTTGCCAGAAGAGTATTGAATACCTTGGGTAGAAGATGGAACAAATTACAGTCTCGATATCCCGACTGTTTATGGGGCTGTACTTTGAATGGGTCAATTATTAAAGGTAGATTCCATGATAATAGTGACATTGATCCATTTATATTTTATGATCCAAATCAAGCTAATAAAATGCTTATTGATAATGGGGTTCAACCATACTCAAGTTTGGAGGAAATAAAGGAATGGATATCTAAAGGATATGATTTTAGTTTAGAAGATTATGACGAGTATGGTTTTCTAAAGGGTTGTCGGTATGAAATGCAAGATTTTATAGAACGCGAATTTAAAGATGCGCTTTTGGGGGCTGGTATTGACAATTCAAATTTGCTAGGATCTGAAATATCTGCAGAAAGTTTTGAACCAACAGACGAACGGGTAGCACAACAAATACATGCATTTATTAATACATATAAGCACGAAATTAGTAAACCAGCCAATAAGAGAATGAAAGAATTTTATTGGCACATACCACCCATGGTCCTAGCATTATTTCATCCGCAATTAGGTCACGGCAGAGTACCAGAGTTCCGCGAGAAGATATTAGACGGTCTTTTCATGCTTGATGAAGAATCCGATGGTGTAGATGGTTTAGAATTGCTTAGATTGTTATCAGAATCATTAGCTTGTATAGAAGAACTAAATAGAAGAGCTACAATATTTTTGCCTGATACATTTGAAGATTGGTATGATTATCTTGAAATTGGGCGTGAAGCGGTTGATAGATGTAATTTTGAAGATACAAAATTATAATTTGCCTTGGGTTTCTTGGCGAACGGCCTCCCATAAAGAGGGGTCATTTTTTACTGTTTTGCGCCAATACCACCATTCTCCGCCCCACAAATCTATATCTCTAAAGCCGGTTGCCTCGCCATATTTTATTCGTTCTTTTAAACGCTGGGCATTCATAGATTTGTCTTGTTCTGCTAAAGAAGCTTCTTTTACACCGCCAGGAGACCAAGGTTCTGCCTGAAGCTCATGCAGCATAGAATCTTTACCTGTAAAAATTTCTGTTAAGGCTGCGCGCCAAGTGTACCACCAGCTAGGAAAAGGATACTCAAAATAGCGCTTTGTAATTGTTTCGTCCCAAACACGTTTATATACAGATACACCAAATTGGTCTGGCCTTGGCTGCCCAACAGGTATACCCAAATAGTTGTTTGATAAGCTTATAATTACAGGTGTATTTGGGTCTATAGCTTTTACAAATGCAAATTCATCTATTAAGCGTTCTCGTTCTATGCCAAAATGTTTACATTCTCCAAAAACACCCAAAAAATACTCATTTTCTAATTGGTAACTATCTAGTGCTGGGTTATCTTTGTAGCGTTCTAATACTGCTTGCATATAGTTTTTAAGTTCCGGGTACCATTGATCTTGATCTTCTGCCTTTACCCAACTTGGGGCATGGCATTCTGGCCAACGTGGTTGGCGTAGGCCAATTGCTAGGCTAACTTTGCCGCCTACTTCGTTAACCTTTTCAAATTGCCAATCTAGTTCGCTAAAATCATATTGGCCGGGTTGTTTTTCTATTTCATCCCAATAGCTTACAAGCCTAAAGCGTTTAAAGCCTAAATCATCTCGTAATGCTAAAAACGTATCCTTAGGATCTAAATCATAATATCTGGCATATCTTGGTATAAATGTTACGCCGTATGTTAATGGTTGGTTACTATGTTTTTTTTGGTACCAATAGGCTAAAGCGTAAGCCTGTAATATTAAAAGTATAATTATTATAAATGCAATTATAAATATTTTAGTAAATTTACTAAGTTTATTCCAACGCATTTTTAGGGATTTTGTTTTGGTATTATTAGGTTGCTTTTTATTATTCACTATACATAACAGTATACATGCTATAATTTTGATGGTCTAGCTATATGAATAATAAAATATCTATAAGTGTTATCATACCAGTTTATAACGAAGAGCATTGCATTAAACAGTGTTTAGATGCGGTTTGGGCTCAAGAATATGTTAATGAGGTTATAGTTATAGACAATAATTGCACAGATAATACTGTAAATATTGTAAAAAAGCACTATAAAAAAACAATTATTTTAAAAGAGCATCGCCAAGGCCAACAATACGCACAGGCCTTAGGTTTTGATAGATCTACGGGTGACATTATTGCCAGAATAGATGCAGACACTATTTTACCTAATTTATGGTCTAACCAGCTAATTAATATATTTGATAAGAATCAAAAATTTAATGCAGTTACTGGTTATGGATATTCTAGAACTGGTATTAAATCACGTAAATTTGGAAGATTATGGACAATTATATATTATGCCGAAGCTAAAGCAATTTTAGGGGTCTCTGTTTTATGGGGTTCTAACATGGCAATAAAAAAAGATGTTTGGCAAAAAGCGCGCCAATTTTATTATATGGGAGACAAAAAAGTTCACGACGATCAAAGCTTAAGTTTGGCGCTTGCAACTACTAGTGAGCCAATTTTATTAGCACCTAACTTAGTTGTATCTGTAGATTCTGGCAGTATTATGCGTTTAGGCAAGCTTTGGAGTTATTATAAATTACAAATTATTACAAAAATGATATACAAAAATATACATTGGCGCTTTAAATCTAATATTTTTAAGCGACTATTACTTTTTGTAGTAACTCTGCCTATAGTTATTGGATGGTTTTTGTTTTCTATAATTTATACATTGTTTAAAAGAAAAATTAAAATATGGATTTAATACATAAATATTTTAATAGTTTAAGCCCTACCCACTATGAGCAGATGTCCGCTCTAGAAGTTTTGTATAAAGACTGGAATGCAAAAATTAATGTAATTTCTCGTAAAGATATAGATAACTTTTACGAACATCATGTGCTACATAGCTTAGCTATTGCTAAATTTATTAATTTTTTGCCTAATGCCAAAGTTTTAGATATTGGAACGGGCGGAGGTTTCCCGGGGTTGCCGCTAGCAATAATGTTTCCGCAGACTAATTTTGTTTTGGTAGATTCTATAGGTAAAAAGCTAAAGATAGTTGATGATGTAGCTAAGCAAATTGGTTTAAATAATGTTACAACAATTCATACAAGAGCAGAACAATTAAATGATAAGTACGATTTTGTTACGTCGCGCGCCGTTACACGGTTAGACGTTGCCTGGAGCTGGGCAGAGCCACTTTTAAGCCCAGTGTCTCTACACAGTGTTAAAAACGGCTTAATATATTTAAAGGGCGGTGATATAAATGCAGAAATACCGAACAATTGTATTATTCAAAAAATACCCTTAAATAACATGTTTAAAGAGCCATATTTTGCCGAGAAAGCCATAGTTTATGGCCATAATTAATTAATTGCTGTATCTTAAACATCAAAAAAAGTCGAGGCTCCGCAGGCACTCGACTTTATTTTTTGACACCTGTTTGTTCTGTTTTAATGCTACGCCCGCGAGTTTTTATGGTCAAGCTTTTGTAGTAAATTTTGCTACATTAATAGATACATAACATATTTTGTTGTTAAAAAAAGCACAATAAATATGAGCTAATAATCTATGCCACTATTTGCTAAATATTTGTCGTCAAAATGGTGTTTAATTTTTGTCATGTCGGTTGCAATATCAACTAGAGGTAGTAGCTTTGTGGGAAAGTTTCGCCCCGTTAAACATAAGCTAGTAGATGGGTGACGGTTTTTAATAAGATCGGACATCTTTTTTTGCGTAAGTAAGCCGTCATGCACGGCATTGTTAATTTCGTCGCAAATAACTAGCTTATAATTACCGTTAGTTGCCGCATTGTAGGCTTTATTGTAAGTTGTTTGGGCCATTTTTTTATGTTCTAAATCTGTAATACCTTTAGCGCTTAACTCTCCGGCGTTATAAAAACCACCACCACCTTTATAAAACAATAATTTGTTACCAAAAATTGGAGTTATTGCTTCTATAAATTTATGCTCGTTTACGTGCCAATGTTTAATAAACTGTATATAAGCTACTGGCCAATCTGCACCCAGTGCTCTTGCCATTAAGCCAATACTGGCGCTGGTTTTACCCTTACCATCGCCCGTGTAAACTAATACTACACTTTGCTTAGTTTTATAATCTTTAAATGCCATTCTTTAACTATATTGATTTTATTAAACATAGTAAATATATAAATCTACAAATATATATTTGTATCTGTTATTTGCATAAGCCTATTGCTTTTTTTGTAATTTGTTTCTATTGTAGTGATATATAAGTTAAAAGGAGGATACGGTATGATAAAGCAACAACATGTTGCTGCGGTGCTTGCAGAGTTTATAGGAACGCTCACGCTAGCTTTAGTAGTATTAAGTACAAGTTTATATAGGTTTCCGTTATTTACGGCCATGGCAGCAGGTATAACACTAATTGTGTTTGTAAGTGCCTTTGGTAAAATATCTGGTGGTCATTTTAACCCAGCTGTTACTGTTGGATTATTTGCAATGCGACAAATTAATGCCGCAAAAGCA
>JAUPVN010000052.1 GCA_030917025.1 Patescibacteria group bacterium
ATCTTGCATAAGTACACTATTAATTATAGTACAATAAAGCTAAAGCTTTAAATAAATTAAAACGGCTACATAAGCGCAGCCGTTCTAATTTATTTTTTATTTATAATTAGTTGGTGTTATTGTTGTTTACCCCAGTAACATAAACTACTGCACCATCAGCTTCGCTCCAGTATCCTACTGCCATTTTATCACCTGAGTCAGTCACACTATAGCAATAAAAATCTCCTGTCGAGTCTGATCCGGATGTTGGTGCAGATGTATCACAAGTTGTACCACTTGTTCCGCCATCCGTAAGAGACCCGCCCTTAGGGCTTGTTGTAGTTTTGCCGTCTAAACCACCTAGGGCAACTAAAGCAGCTACATCTGCTGGGTATTGACCATCTTTAGCATAGCCTTCTTCTGCTTTTTTGGCTATATTGCCAGCATCTGCTTGTCTGTCAGAGTCACGAGCACTTTTTGTAACGTTTCCATAGGCTACAAAACCTATTGTTGCTAATATACCAATTACCACAATCACAATTAGTAGTTCTATAATTGTGAAACCTTTATTTTTTTTGTAAGTTGAGATCATAGAGACCCACCCTCCTGATTATTTTTTTACTTGTTATTTAGGATGATTTTGCTTATTCATCTTGCTTATGATTTTAAACCGAGTGTAGTTTATTTGTCAACTATTTTGTTACGCCGCTGCTTAAAGAGGCCATGGGGCCCATAACACTTGCCGCCACAAGACCCACCATTCCACCCAAAATAACAATCATTAGGGGTTCTAATATAGAACTAAGTGATTCTATTGTGGTGTCTACTTCTTCTTCGTAAAAGTCTGCTATTTTTACTAAAATCTTGTCTGTTTCTCCTGTTTCTTCACCAATTGCAAGCATTTGGCTAACAATGGCCGGAAAGTGCTTACTTTTAGATATGGGCTCGGACAGTTGTTTGCCGGCTTTTACCTCGTTTGCGGCGTCTAATAGTTCGTTTTCTAATACTTTATTACCCATACTGGCCGCAGTTATTTCTATAGATTCTATTACATTTACTCCAGATGACATTAAGCTAGAAAACATTCTAGAAAACCGAGCTATAGCTACTTTAATTATTAGGTTGTTAACAATTGGTATTTTTAGTAAAAATTGATGATATTTTAGTTTACCTTTTGGTGTTTTTACATATCTTCTAAATACATAAATTGCAATTAGTAAAAATATGATAATAAATATGGCATATTGTTTACTAAAATCGCTTAAACCTATCATTACTCTTGTTAATAGTGGTAATTTTGCATCAGGGCCACCTAGTTCTAGCAACATGCCCCCAATTTTTGGCACAATTAAGTTCATAACTACTATAAATGCAATTATTGTAATACCAAAAATTACTTTAGGGTAGGTTGTGGCACTCTTTACCTTTTTTTTGATACTTTGATCTTTTTCTAGCTGAGTAGCTAGGCGTTTTAAGATTTCATCTAAAATACCGCCGGCTTCTCCGGCTTTAACCATATTTACGTATACATCGTCAAAAACATTTGGGTATTTGCTCAGAGCATCTGCAATATTTGTTCCGCCCTCTATTTGTTTTGCAAGATCGGCAATAACAGATTGAAAGTAGCGGTTATTTGTTTGCTGCTCTAGTGTATGGAAAGACCTGCTTAATGGGATACCTGCAGACACCATTGTAGATAGCTGTCTGGTAAAAATTGAAACATCTTTAGACTTTACTTTTTTTCTAAAACGTTTAAGTATGTTTGTCTCTGAAACTCTTGAAATTGTTAGCGGCTTAATATGTTGTTTTGATAAAGTTTGAATAACTACAGATTCTGAACTTGCTTCTATGCTTCCTGTCTGCACTTTACCATTTTTGTCTAACCCTTTAAATTTATATTTTGACATAATTATTCTTCTGTGGTTACCCTTAAAATTTCTTCTATAGTTGTGAGGCCACGTAAAGCCTTTACTAAACCATCTAAATGCATTGTTATCATGCCAGCTTTAACAGCTTGTTGCTGTATAACATCGCTTGTGGCGTTGCTTACAATAAGTTTCTGAATATCACTATTATTCCCTAGTACTTCGTATATGCCCATTCTTCCTTTGTAGCCTGAATGCCCACATTCATCACAACCCTCATCTATGGCTTGCCATAAAAAATTGATTCCTTTTTCATTAGAGCCAAAATTAATTGAGTCTTTTTTATTTAAAACTCCTATGCCTTCTTCTGCGGCCTGTTGTTCTAGACTATGTATTTGTTGCATAGATTCTAAGTTATTTATATTAAAGCTTTCCTCTATTCTTTTTAATATATTTTCTGATGGTTTAGATTTTTGTTTACAGTATTGGCAAAGCCGCCTCACTAAACGTTGGCCAACAACGGCTCTTACGGTGCTGGCAATCAAAAATGGCTCTATACCCATATCTAACAAGCGCGGTAAGCATGTAGCGGCATTATTGGTGTGAAGGGTCGCAAAAACCAAATGTCCGGTAAGGGCCGCCTGTACACCAAGGCTGGCCGTTTCTCCATCTCTTATTTCTCCTACCATAATTATATTTGGGTCTTGTCTTAACAGGGCTCTAAGGCCACTTGCAAAGGTCATACCCGCCTTAGGGTTTACTTGCGTTTGGTTTGCCCCAGGTATTTTGTATTCTACTGGGTCTTCTACGGTAGATATATTTACCGTTACGTTATTTAATATACTTAATATACTAAAAAGGCTTGTAGACTTTCCTGAACCGGTTGGGCCGGTAATTAATACCATTCCATGGGGCTGTGTAATGGCATGATTAATAGTTTTAAGCGATACACCCCAATAGCCGAGTTCGTTTAAGGTTGGTGCTTTACTAGATTCGTCTAAAATACGCATTACTACCTTTTCTCCATCTGTAATAGGTAAAGTAGAAACTCTTAGGGCATATAAAAGCCCATTAATATTAATCTTAAAACGGCCATCTTGGGGGGCGCGTCTTTCGTCTATTTTTAGGTTAGACAATATTTTTATTCGCGACACCAAAGCACCCTGAACATTTTTGGGGAGTTTGTTTACTTCTTTTAATACGCCATCTATACGGTACCTAACGGCTACATAACTTTCTCTGGGCTCTACGTGCACATCAGAAGCACCCAATTTGATTGCGCCCTCTATTATTAAGTTAACTGTTTGTGCTATTGGGGAATCTTCTGCAATGTCTTCTTCGGCCACATCGTCTTGTGATGTGTCTTCTTCTGATGATATAACTTCTGTAATTTCGCTACTAATGTTTTCTCTGTATTGGTCTATTGCTTTTAGTATATTAGAATGAGTAGCTATTACTATTTTAAGGTCTGACCCAAGTTGTTTTTGCAAAAAACTAATAGCTTGAACATCATCTGGGTCTTCCATGGCTAATAATTGAGCGCCTTCTGGCGTAGTATCGTAAACTACAGCATTATATTGCCGAGCTATTCGCTCTGGTATTAGGTGCAAAATTTCTTTTTTTATGTCTTTAACATTTATTTCTACAAAAGGTACATCAATTTGCTCGGCAAAAGCTTTTGTTAAATCTTTTTCACTAATTAAACCACTGCTTAATACTAGCTCTTGCAATGATTTATGTTCATTTTTTTCTTGCTGATGAAGAGATTCTAATTGATCTGGTGTGACTTTACCAAGTTTGTCTAGTAAAGATTCTATAACTTTATTTGATACTCTCATGTAAATAACCAATTATATGTAATTAGCTTATTAAAGTCCCCACATTTAATATATGTTGTCATGCTTATGTTAATGGTAGCGCAATAGGGTATAAAGGTGCAAGCGATTGAGCAATGTTTGCTATAATATTAATTAGTGTAAAAGACTAATTAAGAGGGGAAAAATATTTATGGCACAAAAAAAAGATTCAACAACAAGCGTAAAACCAGCAGGCAAAACTCAGGCCTTAGAACTTGCTGTCCAACAGATTCAAAAACAATTTGGGCAAGGTTCAATTATGCAACTTGGCGATGAGCATAAAATAAATGTAGAAACCTTTTCTACAGGTAGCTTAGGTCTAGATATTGCTCTTGGTGGGGGAATACCAAGGGGTAGAGTTATAGAAATATATGGGCCAGAAAGTAGCGGTAAAACTACACTTACTTTACATGCCGTAGCAGAGGTACAGAAAGCTGGTGGTACAGCGGCGTTTATAGATGCAGAACATGCGCTTGACCCAGCTTACGCAGAACGTATTGGTGTTAAAGTTTCAGACTTGTTAGTATCTCAACCAGATAACGGTGAACAAGCATTAGAAATTGTTGAAACTTTGGTTCGTAGTAATGCGGTAGATGTAATTGTGGTAGATAGTGTTGCCGCTTTAGTGCCCCAGGCAGAGATAGATGGTGATATGGGCGATGCTCATATGGGTTTGCAAGCTCGTCTTATGAGCCAAGCCCTCCGTAAACTAACTGGTGTTATTAACAAAAGTAAATGTACAGTTATATTTATTAATCAGCTTAGAATGAAAATAGGTGTAATGTTTGGCAACCCAGAGACAACTACAGGTGGTAATGCATTAAAGTTTTATGCTTCTGTACGTTTAGACATTAGGCGCATTAGCCAAATTAAGACCGCCGATGCCGTTATAGGTAACCGCGCCAAAGTAAAGGTTGTTAAAAACAAGGTTGCACCGCCATTTAGAGAAGCAGAATTTGATATTATGTACAATCACGGTATTAGCATAGAGGGCGAAACTCTAGATTTAGCCGTTCAGCACGATATTGTTGGTAAGGCTGGAGCCTGGTTTGAATATAACGATGCTAAAATTGGCCAAGGCCGAGAGGCAGCCAAACAATATTTAATAGATAATCCTAAAGTTTTAGCAGAAATAGATAAAAAAGTACGTGCCGCCGCTTTATAGTTAGAAGTATGTTAAAAAAAGCAGTCTTATTTCATGGTACAGATAGTAAACCGGATGATTATTGGTTTCCTTGGCTAAAATCATATTTAGAGAATAATGGATATGAGGTTTATGTACCCTTGTTACCTAACAA
>JAUPVN010000053.1 GCA_030917025.1 Patescibacteria group bacterium
AAACAGTAAAAGATATAGAACTAGTCAAAGATGAAATTGCTAGACGTGAAGAAGCTGCTAAAAAAGATGACGATTTTGATGATGCTGCCCCTAACCCTAACACTCAAACCCCACCAGATACTCCAGATTCTACACCTATTGCCCCAGAGAAACGGCGAAACGTAGGAGAATATGCTGGTGTAGGTTTTGCAGAAGTTGCAAGAGATGTAGAGAGTATCATTTCTGATTATGTGGTTTTGAGAGAACAACAGTATAGGGCTGAGGGTAAAGGCTTTTTAGGAAAAATGTGGCGTGGTGCAAAAAGCACAATAGTTCGACAAAATTTACGAGCTAAATACGCTCAAGAGATTACTGAAGCTGTTAGAAACGGAAGTACATATGAGTTAGAGCTCGCATCATTGCTTAATCCATCTATAGATAGAGGTATGTTATTGCAAAGCTCTAAGGATGCAAACGATGCTATATTACGTCGACTTTCTTTAGGGGTCTTAAGGCCAGAAGATGAGTCTGTTGTTGAAGATGGCGTTACCAACGAGCTAAGATCAAGGATAAAGAACTTTGCATTAAGGTATGCACAAGATTCGTCTTTGGGTGAAGATGATATTACTGCATTTAGGGAAACCATATTTGACGGGATTGATGGAGTTGATGTCTCTAAATATGGTAACTTATTAACTAGAATTGACGATCTACCAAGATTGCTGAGAGACGTACGAGCTGATTATGCAAGTATGGTTGCCGCTCAGAATGTAGAAGAACAAATAATATTAGAGACAATAGGGAGGGGGCTAGATGAACTTGAGGTTAATGCTGGGAGTTTGGATAATAGCCTAGTAGCAAAGCGTAGATATAGTATTTTTGATAAATTCCAGGGTAGGGGTTTAGGCCGTGGTTTAGGGGATGTATTAGTTGGTAATGTTGCGATGGGTGGTGTAGCAGGTGTTGCCGCAGCCGGAGTTATTACTGATTTAGGCCGAGGAGTTGCGCTATCTAGTCTTAGGTCTGCTTTAAGATTTACTACGGCACCAATTATCGCAGGAGCAGCTATGGGTGCTGCATTAGCTTATTCTGATGCAAAGGAAAGAATATCTACGACTAGACGACTAGAAGCTATGGGGAATGATGCTTCTGCCCCTGATCTTACTGAAGCTCAACTTGCCGCCATGTCTAGAAAAGAAAGAAAAGCATATAAAAAACAAAAAAAGTATGCTGAATCTCAAGAAAAGCTTTACGTAAACCGAGAGAATTTGCCCGAAGATGGGCAAGCGAGTAGGTTTATTGAGATTATAAGAAACTATTCCATTGGAGATAACATGGAATTACCAGTGGGGGTAAGTGCAAAAACAATAAAAGATATTGCATTAACTCTTTCACAGCTTAGACTCATTGATGAAAGATCCGCAGAAGCAGGTTTGGATTTGTTAAGTTATTCTGATGTAGCCAGCCAAAGGGCTGAGAGAAGCAACTTAACTTTAGAAAGAACTAAATTACAAATAGCTCTTGAGAAATATTACTTACAACATGGTTACGAGACAGACCCCAACACAGGTAAAACAATGCAAGAAATTATATCTGAGTCAGATGCACAGGGGCGTGAGCTGAACGAAGAATTAAGTGATATCGAAAAAGATAGCAATAAAGCAAAAAGAATACAGATAGCAAAAAAATTAGCGGTGGGGGCATTGGTTGGTGGTGCAACCGCAGGGCTTATTGGTGGAGGCCTGCAAGAAGGGCTTGCATTTGTTACTCCTAGAGTAAATGGCTATTTGGAACATATAGTTACGGACTCAGATGGAGCAGGTGCAAATAATACTTTGTTAGAATCGATTTTTAATGGTGACACTCAAACAGGGTTAAGCGTTCACGATCCTAATAATGTTTTTAAGACACCTGATGGAAAAGTAAATTTTGAATTACCACAAGGCTATAGTGCGCAGACCGGTGCCGCCCCCAACACTGTAAATATAGTAGATAGTAATGGAGCAACTATAGTATCTGATGCGCACTACGACTCTTTGAACGGAAGTTTTGACCAAGCGGCTTTGGTAGAATTCGATAGTGCTGGCTTAAATATTAACGAAACCCCTACACCAAATAGAATACCAGGTACTACAATACAAGTAGGTGGTAATGACTTATCTCAAAAACTACAAAGCGGTGAAGTAGCGTTACCTAGTGGTGATTACCATCAGATTTCTTATAATGGGTACAATACAAATTTTGAACCAGGTTTACAAGGTGATTTAGATGAGCTTTCTTTGGGTAAGGGTGGAGAATCCGGTTGGTTTAACCAGCAGGGTGATGTTATTGTAAGTATTAATAATTTAATACCGGGTGGGTCATTTGGGCCAGAAGGCCCAACCGATGTATTGCAGGGCCTCAACGAGGGAAGAGGCCAAATATTTATGCAATTAGATCCTCAGGGTAATGGTGTGTTCTTTGATGTTGTTTCTGATGGTAACGGTGGATGGAACGCCGTTATACCTAATGACAATCCGTTGACTGGATTTTTCGAACAAGGCCCAGACGGTAATTATGTTGGCCCTAAAATGTTTGATTATGAGCATAATTCACTAGCTTTTGTAATAAATGATCCTGATGGATCTAGTAGAGCAATAGCTAGTATTGATGGTACCGACGGTGTTGTTACAATAGACACACCACCAACTGAAGAGATTTCCAATGCAGTTACAATAGATGCTGAGACTTCTGAAGAAATTGACACTATACCAATCATAGCCCCAGGGTTTTATGTAGCAAAAAATGGCAAGATGCCTAAACCCAATGAGAAGCCAATTCCTATCCCTCCTACACCAAATCCATATAATTTGTATGGGGGGGATTATGGTTATGGGAGTAGTTGGAGGTCAGAATATGAAGAAAAGGTTAGGTTAGAGGTATCTCCTCGTTTGTCAGCTGGTGGAGACTTAAGCCTACCAGAAGAATCCGATTGGTTTCGAGCAACTCTTCATGAAGATTTTGGCCAAAAGTATATAGATGAAATCGAAAGTATAATTGATTCAGCTCCAGATATAAAAAACTTACCCCCCGAGACAGAAGCTATTGTGGCAATACCTGTTGCGGCCGCAATAGAGCAAGAAAATATTTATAGAACATTGTCACTTTATTCTGAACAACAAGATGTTGGAGAAAAGGCATTTACCATAGTACTGGGAGTTAATAACATTGAAGGTGACTTTGATGACCCAACAAAAGCAGCCGCTATTAAAAAAACGCTAGATGAGATTGAAAGGGCTAGGTCTACATTTCCGCATTTAAATATTGTAGTTTTAAGATATGAGGTGCCAAAAGATAAAAAGAACATCGGTTATATTACCCGCAGACTGTATGACGCCGTGGCTTTATCGGCGGGTGAATTTTCTAAGGGCAATGAAGGCAGAGATATATTGATGATACGAAACGATGCTGATGCGTTGGGAGTTTCTCCAAACTATATTAATCGAATGCTCAAAGCTCAAAGAGTCATGCCAGAAGCCTTGGCATTTAGAGGAGAAACGCAATTTGGTAACCAAGAATTCTTTGCGAGCCACCCAGGCGCAGCAGTTACGACAGGTTTTGCTATGATGCTAATATCCAATAACGCTTCTGGCGGAGATGTATTCACTGGTGGTGCTAACTTTGCACTCAAGTCATCTGCTTATTGTGCTATGAGAGGAATGGGGCCAGAACAATCAGGAAGGGGCGGCTCTGATGATGTAGGTTTGGGTCGTAGACTAAAAGCAGCTACTGGTAATAGGGTTACAGAATCAGGTATAGAGAGCCATAATTATACTAGTGGTAATTTGCATGGCAGTGAAGGTCCACATAGCCAAGGTGATGTAAAACCTATGGATGATGAATCGGACCAAGTAGATAGAAAAAAAAGAAATAGGTACCCAGTTCGATTCGTAGGTGCACAACTTGAAACAAGCACTGAGCGTATTTTAGGCGCGTATATTTCGGGAGGGGGGATACCTACCGAAGATGCTTGGTTAGATTATGATGAAGGAGGAAGTATAAAGAACCGTGATGCTAACTTACCAGTAAATATCGTTAATGAAACTTTTAAAGAAACGGTTGCAAATAGTAATAGAATAATAAGTGCATATATTTGCAAAACAGATCTAGCTACTGCGGAATATTTCTGTCTAAGGTATTTTGGTTCTGCAGATAGATTTATTATTCTTCGCGACCCACGGTCAGGCTTATTATCATTTAGTTTAACACCACGTGGTGAGAGTTTTATCCAAGAATTGATAGCCCGTAGAGAATCTGCGTTATCAGTTGGCAACGGAATTTTGGCTAGAAATCTAAGAGATTTTAGTGGTAGGGCTGTTAAATACACGAGGCCAAGAAGTTAATTTAAAAATATAAGGAGTAATATTATGCAAGATAACAAGTTGTTAGAGATGAAAGAAAGTATAGTTAAGGAATTAGGGCCTTTAGTAACAGATGATAAACTTGAGCCAGAAGAAAGATTTGATTTTTATTATTCTATTGCTAATTCAACCTTGCAATTCGATCCATTACAAAACGCATTTTCTAGTGCTAAACAAATCGATGATAAAGAGCGCAAAGCTAATTGCTTATTGAAACTTTTAGAATTAGTTTCAATCATGCAGGAGTCAACAGTAGATAAACAAGATATTAAAAGTTAAAACAAAGCATAATAATCATAAAGGTGGCACATATGAGTGACAATAACAAATCAATATTAACAGAATTTGCGCAGCGGTTAGTAGATGAGGTATACCCTGATATTACTCCAGAGCTTAAAGATAGAATAGTTCTTGAAATAACTGAATTAGCCGAAAAGTATACCCAGGCTGAATTAATAAACAGAATACCCACGGACAAACTAGAAGAATTTGATACTTATATGGATACTAACCCATCACAGTCAGATGTGATTGCTAAAATACAATCTTACGGTGTTGATACTAGCGACGTTGTGAAAGTTGTATTTCAAAACATTCGTCAAAATTATATTGGGTGAATTCAGAAATTTAATTTTATTCTTGAGTGGCGGCGGTGTGAAGGGCGTCTATAAGGTCTTGAATATCGCCATTAAGGGCGGCAGGGATATTAGAGCGGTTATAACCAATGCGGTGATCTGTTATGCGGTCTTGCGGAAAGTTATAAGTGCGTATTTTTTCTGATCTATCGCCACTGCCAATTAGTTTTTTACGCGCGTCAGAAAGTTCTTGTTGTTCTGTATCTATTTTTTGTTGCAACAATCTGGCGCGCAATACACCCATGGCTTTATCTTTGTTTTTAATTTGCGACTTTTCGTCTTGGCAGGTTACAACAAGCCCACTAGGCACGTGGGTAATGCGTACGGCGCTATCTGTGGTATTAACGCTTTGGCCACCGTGCCCACTAGAACGGTAAACATCTACCCGTAAATCGGCCGAGTTTATTTGGACATCGGCTTCTTCTGCCTCTGGCAGAACGGCCACAGTTGCTGTGCTAGTGTGTATTCGGCCTTGGCTTTCTGTAACTGGCACTCTTTGTACACGGTGAACGCCGGCTTCGTATTTATACACTCCGTAAGCATCATCTGTATTTATTTTAAATGAAATATCTTTAAATCCGCCGGCTTCAGAGGGGCTTTCGCTAATGAGTTCTATTTTGTAATTGTTAAGTTCGGCATAACGCACGTACATTTTGTATAAATCGCCTGCAAATAAGCTAGATTCGTCGCCACCGGCGCCAGCGCGGATTTCAATAATGCAGTTGCGTTCATCGTTGGGGTCTTTAGGGGTTAAAGCTTCGTTAAGCTCCTCTTGTTTAGCGGCAATTTGCTCGCTTAAATTTACTGCCTCTACCTGGGCAAGTTCTGCTAGTTCGTCGTCTTTTAAAGATAGTTCTTGGGCTTGTTTTAGCTGTTTTTTTAATGCATCTAAAGAGTTATACAAATTAATAGTGTTTTCCAAAAAACTCTGGCGTTTAGCAAGTTTTGGGTAGGCTGGATCACTATAAATGCTAGGATCAGCTAATTTAGCCTCAATATCAGCAAGCTCTGATTTAAAATCGTTAATTTTTTGCTCCATAGTAACAGTATAACATTATAAGTAAATGTCGCTATTTTAATAAATATCATACTTATATTTACTTTTGCCGCAAAAGTAACAAAACTCTTTAGCGCTTATTACCATAGTTTATATCTATTAGTAATAATTACATATTAAAAAAGAACTCACTGTTACTTTTAATACTTTAAGAACAGTAACAGCTTTAAACAGCTTTTTTATTAATATATGATAATTATTACAATATCTAAACTAACAAGGTAATACGATGCTTGTTAAGCGCAGTAGCTAATAAAGACCTTTATCACATTATTTATGTGGTGTTTTTTATGGGAGTCTGAGGGTATTTAACAGCTACCCTTATTAGTTAGCGTTAAACAAACAACTTGATTTGCAAAAAGCCAAGTCTGGGCCTCCTTAAACATAATAAAGCCCAGACCGACTGCAAGGAGTTCTTTTTGCCGTTTGTTTGGCTTAACAAGCTAAGTAGTAAAGGTAGTTATTTCACCCTTAGTGGCTTTGCTTCTTTGGCCATAGAAAAGAAGGAGATGTTTTGGAGGCAAAAGTATATAAATACTAAATTATAAAGATATTATTTTTAAAGACACAACTTAACTAGGCGGCTTTATTAGAGGGGGTAGTTTCTTTAGATTTGGCTTTAGGCTCTGCTACAACTTCTTTTGAGTCTTGTAGTTTTTCATCTGCTTTTACTTTAGCTGGTTTTGATGCAGCTTTTTTGGCACGCTCTATCTTGGCGGCGTGAGCTTTAGCAGCAGCCTCTTTACGAGCCTTAAAGCGATCTACACGGCCTTCCATATCTAATAGTTTTTCTTGGCCAGTATAAAAGGGGTGGCTATCGCTACTAATATGTACATTAACTAAAGGGTACTCTTTGCCATCTGTGTATTTAACCGTTTCTTCTGTTCTTACTGTGCTGCGCGTTAAAATCATAGCGCCAGTATTAAGATCTTTAAAAACAACTAAACGATAATCTTTAGCGTGTAAATCTTTCTTCATAATTAGTATCCTTATAGCCTGTTAAAAATAGAGTTGTTGGTTAGCAGAAGGCTAAATCTGCAGTCAACAATTATTGTATCTGTAAGATTGTAACAGATACCCACCAATAAAGCAACACCTGTTATTAGTTGAATTGTTAAACTACGCCAATAATATAGTTGACAAAATACATATTTTTTGCTATGATAATACTATTATATAACAATATAAAAAAACAAAAAAATGATAAAAAACCAAACAACCAAACCCAATAACATTAAGTGTAACATCTCCGGTTTACTTAATTTTAATAAATATCATAGTGCCAAAACTACACTAAAAAGAGGTAATAAACTTAGTTCACCAAATTGGGGCAGTGTTGCTACAACAGAAGCTTTAGGTGGTGGTGAGTATCAAAACGATTGGTTTTTTGATGATAGTAAATCATCCGAGCCAGTAATTGATGAATGGAGTAGCCCTGATTTTGTTGATACACAAACTACAGATATTAATGGTAGCACTGCGTCCAGTACTGAAACTTTTGGGTTTGGTTGGGATGGTGAGCCTATATCTATAGACACGTCTCCGGATTGGGGCATCACAACTGAAGCTGCGCAATATGCTGAAACCGATAATCGTAGTACGGAGGCTATGGGTAAACGCAGTAAAAGATTATTGGGCGGTTTGGGTAGTTTGGGTAGACGCGGTCTTGGTATAATAACAGGTAACAAAACAGAAGAAATTCGATCTGCCGCTCGTGGAGTAGCAGAAACTTTACAGGGCAGTAGCTTTGGAGAAACAGCCTCTGAATGGTATAGCGGGGCACAAGAATCTGTTAATAATTATGTTAATAATCCCGAAAATAGAGAAGCCGCAACGGCTTATGCAAGATCTTTAGGCGCAACCTGCCTAGAAGGCGCAGGCGTTATTAAAAAAACAAAACATTGGGAAGGCGTAGCGGGCTCTGGCTATAGACCTAGCGCAACAGGCATAACTCGTGCAGCAATAAACCCTTTTGGGGCAGCAAGACGTGGGTTAATGACTGGTGGTGATCAGGTTGTAAGAGATTTAATGCAAGCTAAGGGTGGTCTAACAGGCAAAGGTGTGCAATATGTTCAAAACTACGCAGCACAGCAAAATCCATTTATGCGATTTGGTATTAATCAGGCTTTAAAACGTGCAAAAAAACAAGGTTGGATTTAGTGCTCACGATTATATAATTAAATATTAAAATCTTTGCCGATAATCTACCAATGTTCCCTTAATAATAAATTGTTTTTAAGTACATTCTATAATGTCTAGTTACTTTAGTTTACTTAATATATTTAAGTCAATAGGCTAGCTACAATTTATATTACATACTTGACAAAAGCAAAAAATAAGAGTATTATTATAAGTGATCAATTAAAATAAAAAAGGAATACAAATGAGCACAGGACAAACATATCCAGGTAGAATAGAGTCAGATAAAACACGCGTGACTGCCGCTGAATTAGATACTAGTTTAGATAAGGCATTAAGAGATCCTAGTGGGTTTAGTACCGCTTTAGAGATAAAAAATCAGTTGTCTGATAGAGAAGGTTTAGGCGGGCTATTAGAATCAACAACCGAAGGAGTTTATGGTGAAAAGATTAAAGTACTAAGAGAAGATCCTGATACAGGTGAATTTACTTTAGATCATCCTGATTCGGTGTTAACTACAGAAGAACTTGATACTAGATTAAAATATGCAAACACATATGTTCAACAGGGTAATGCAGTTGAGTTTGTTGATCCGTTAGGAAGAATTAGAACCATAGAAGGTCTTAGAAAAGATCAGATAGATGGTTTAAGGGAGCAACTAGATGCATTAGGGTTTGCACCAAGAGAAGATAGAACAGTACTAACTCAGCGCAGAATAACAGCAAAGGTTCCTAGCGTGGGTGAGCTTGCTCAAGGGCGAATGAATAACGGTCAGCCAGTAACGGGGATAACTCAAAATAGAGACTATGGTACAGTCCCGGTTATAAGAAATAATGGTAGAATCGCAAGTGGTGAAGAATGGAATGGGAATGGTGTAAGAAGTGTAAGATAGTTAGGATTCATAGGGTAGGCTTTCTATTGTTTGTAATAATAGTTTAGGGAGCCTTCCTTTTTATATCAATATATTTTTAATTGATGTTGTAAGAATATTAAGTTGATACGGGCAAATATTTTATTATTGTGTTATAATGTGATTACTATATTAATTAACGAAACAGTTTGCAGGTATAATCCTCCCCACTAGGGGCAGTTGCAAGCAAAGAAAGAAGGATAAATGGCACAAGCCGATGTAAAGGCCTTGCTACAAGCAGGCGCACATTTTGGTCATAAGACCAGCCGGTGGCACCCAAAAATGGCACCATACATACATAGTAAAAGAGGTGGGATTCATATTATAGATCTTACCAAAACGGCAGAAATGCTAGATGAGGCTACTGCTTTTGTGGCACAGCAAACAGCAAAAGGGCACCAAGTACTTTTTGTTGGTACTAAACGCCAAGCCAAAGATGTAGTAAAAGAAGCCGCAATTGATGCCGGCCAGCCTTATGTTACAGAGCGATGGTTAGGTGGGATGTTAACAAATTCTGCAACCATCAATGCTCGTATTAAGCGCTTAAAAGAGCTAGAAACTAAAATGGCTAGTGGTGAGCTTGCCAACCGCTATAACAAGCTAGAGGTGCAACGTTTTCAAGAACAAATAGATGCAATGAACATAGATTACGGTGGGGTTAAAGAACTTCACGGTAAACCCGGAGTTGTGTTTGTAACAGATGCTACAGAAGATAAAAATGCCATTAACGAGGCTATAAAACTTGGCATACCAGTAATTGCAATTGCCGATACCAACGTAGACCCAACCAAGATTACCTACCCAGTACCTGCAAATGACGATGCTATTGGTTCTATTAAATATATTACTAATTTAATTGCCGATGCAGTAAAAGAAGGTACTTTAAGTAAAAATGCCAAAGTTGATGTGCCAATAAAACCTGTAGCCACTAAACCTGCTCAAGAAGCAAAAAAGGTCGAAAAGCCCGCAGAGCCAGCAAAAGCTGTAGAAGCTAAAAAAGCAGAAAAACCAGCCCCAAAAGCCGTAAAAGCACAAAAAAAAGACGTTAAGCCATCTAAAAAAGAAGAAGGTATAAAATAATGGCAGTAGACATAGATACAATTAAAAGACTAAGAGAATTAACCGGTGTAGGTATTACAGATGCTAAAGCTGCATTAGTAGATGCAGACGGAGATTTTGATAAAGCCCTAAAAGCAATGCGCAAAAAAGGCATGACAAAAGCAGAAAAACGCGGTGAACGCGAGGCTCGCGCCGGCGTTATTGGCAGCTATTTGCACGATGGCCGAATAGGCGTATTGGTAGAAGTAAATTGCGAAACAGACTTTGTGGCCCGTAACCAAAAATTTACAGATTTAGTAAAAGATGTAGCTATGCATATTGCCGCCAGCGCGCCAGTTTATGTAAGCATAGACGACATTCCACAAGATGTTAAAGAATCTACCCAAAAAGAATATACAGAAAAGGTTATAGCAGACGGAAAGCCTGCAAAAATGGTAGATCAAATTGTTGGCGGTATGGTTAAAAAACATTTTGCCGAACAGTGTTTGCTAGAGCAACCATTTATTAAAAACCCAGATATTACGGTAGATCAATATGTTAAAGAAGCCAATGCAATTTTAGGCGAAAATATTGTTGTACGGCGCTTTAACCGCATGGCTTTAGGTGAACTAGCGTAAGCAAATTTAAATTAGGGGGTATATATGAATCCAAATAGTGTTGTAGAAGATGCAAAAACAAGATTATCTTCTGCAAATAAGCATTTTGCAGAAGAAATTAAGAAACTCCGTACTGGCCGGGCTCATCCTAGTATGCTAGATGGTGTAATGGTTATAGCCTACGGAAGTGCAATGCCACTAAATCAGGTTGGTAATGTTTTGGCTCCAGAGGCGCAATTATTGCAAATAACACCCTTTGACCCAAATAATATTGCAGCAATATCAGAGGCTATTAGAAACGATCAAGGTCTTGGTTTAAACCCTATGGACGACGGTAGGGTTGTTAGAATCCCCATACCACCATTAACTACAGAACGTAGGGCTCAAATAGTAAAACAACTAAACGAAAAGGTAGAAGAAACTCATATTGCTGCCCGTAATATTAGGCACGATGTTTTAAGCGTTGCTAAACAGGCCAAAACAGACAAACAAATTGGAGAAGATGATTATAGCCGAATAGAAAAGCAAATAGATGAACATATGGCAAAGGCAAAGCAAGAGGTAGAGGCTTTAGCTAAGGCAAAAGAACAAGAGATAATGACAGTGTAAAGTTTAGTATAATTTTATTTAGTGTTTATGGTAAGGTACAATATAATAACATGCCACAAAAAAAGACAATTCCGGCCCATGTGGGCATTATATTAGATGGTAACAGGCGCTGGGCCAAGCAACACGGCTTAGATACTCAAGAAGGCCACAAACAGGGCTTTGAGACATTTAAAGAGGTTGCAGACGCGAGTTTAGACCGTGGCGTTAAGTGTCTTAGTGTTTTTGCTTTTTCTACAGAAAATTGGCATAGAGCCAAAAAAGAAGTAAATTTTTTAATGCATTTTATTAAAGTTGTGATAAAAGGTTATATTAAAGAACTACACAAAAAGAATATTCGTTTTATTTGGTTAGGGAGCGAGGACGGCTTGTCTAAATCTTTAATAAAGCAATTACGTAGTGCAGAAGAGTTATCTAAAAATAATACCAAGGCACTTTTTTGCCTATGTTTTAATTATGGTGGCCAACAAGAAATTATAGAATCTGTTAAGGCGGTTTTAGCTAAAAATCAGCAGCTTTCGCCGCAAATGGTAGAGGCAAATTTGTATGGTGGTGGTGTAGTGCCACCAATAGATTTGCTTATTAGAACATCTGGCGAACAGCGTATTAGTAATTATATGTTGTGGCGAGCAGCCTATAGCGAGTTGTATTTTTCGTCTAAGTTATGGCCAGATTTTACGCCAAACGATTTAGATATTGCTATGGATGACTATTCTAAACGGCAGCGGAGGTATGGCGCTTAATGTGGCTATTAATTTTAGGTTTATTTTTGTTTTTTATGTTGGTTGTTTTGCACGAATATGGTCATTTTTTAGTTGCTAAACGTAACGGGGTAGATGTAGAAGAATTTGGGGTAGGGTTTCCGCCAAAGCTATTTGGTAAAACCTTTGGTAAAGGAATTTTTAAAAGTTATTACACAGTAAACTTGTTACCACTGGGAGGTTTTGTGCGCCTTAAGGGCGAAAACGATGCCGCTACAGAAAAAGGTTCTTTAGGTGCTGCATCTACTAACGTAAAATTACGTATTATGCTTGCCGGCGTGGCTGTTAACTTTGTGGCTGCTTTAGTTTTTTTTACTATAGTTGCATGGGTAGGAATGCCACAAATTGTGCCAAACCAGTTTACTGTACCAAGCGATAGCAAAATAATTAGGCAAGATGTGTTCGCTGCTAAAGTTTCTGCTGGTTCACCGGCAGATCAAGCGGGTATAAAAGCAGGTTCAGAAATTGTTGCTATAAATAATCAGCCAGTTACCGGTGGTGAGTCTTTAATACAAGCCACAAAAACAAACGCTGGCCAAACTGTTCCTGTAGACTATGTTCAAAATGGACAAGAGCAAACAACGCAAATAACGTTACTTAGCCAGCAAGAAGTTCAGCAAAGTATAGATAGTGGTAGCCCAAAAGGATATTTGGGTGTTGTTCCGCGCGATTATACTCTTTTGCAATCTACTTGGTCTGCTCCTGTTGTAGCTGTTGGTGTTTCTGCTCAGTTTACGGCCTTAACTTTAAAGGCACTTGCAAATGCTCTAGTTAGCTTAGCAAAAGCTTTTGTAAACTTAATAACTTTTAATGCTAATGATGCTAAAAAAGATGCCGCCAAAGCCAGCGAAAACGTAGCTGGCCCAGTAGGCATATTTGCAATTTTGCAACAAAATGTTAGCTTGGGGTACCAATTTATATTGTTTATAGTAGGAATCTTAAGCTTAACATTGGCAATAATGAACTTTTTGCCAATACCCGCGCTAGATGGCGGGCGAGCATTTGTAATGATGTTATATAAAGTTCGTAAAAAACCACTTTCTGCACAAACAGAGGAACGTATTCATGGAACAGGTTTTGCGATTTTGATGTTATTATTTGCCGTAATAGTTATTGTAGATATAAATAGGTTTTATTAATGCATGAACAAAATAATTTACCTAGCAAAAGTATAAACGTAAAACTAAAAAATCCGTTAAGGGTAAAAGTTGCTTGGTCTGTTAGGGCAACAATTTTAATAAGTATTTTAGCCTATGCTTTATCACAATTTGCCACTGTTATACCAATTGTTATAGCGGCCTTAATAACAGGGCAAGATTATTCTCAAGAAGAGCTATTAAAACAGCCATGGGTAAGCTTGGTTTTACTTGGTGTTGCATCGCTTGGGTTACTTGCAACGTTAATTGTATATTTAAAATCTAAAAAAATACCCATAAAAACACTAGGTTTAAAACCATTAAAATGGGCTAAAATGTGGCGTGTGCCAGCAGCTTATGGGCTATATTTTATAGTATTGTTAATTTCTATGGGTCTTTTAAGCCTTTTGGTACCATCTTTTAATGCAGATCAGGCCCAAGACGTTGGTTTTGCTAACCCGGCTGGCTGGCAACTGTTACTTGCGTTTATTGGTTTGGTGATTATACCCCCAATTGCAGAAGAACTTTTTTTTAGGGGTTTTATTTATCAGGGAATGCGCGATAACTGGAAACCTATGCCCATAATATATTTTGGGTTAGCAATTGCTGCAATCTTTGCATTAACAAGTAATTTTTTGGCAGCTGGTATTTTTATTGGTGGTACAGTCCTTAGTGTTGTCTTAGCAGAAAAGAAGCAATTAATTGGGGCGGCAGTGTTTTCTAGCATGTTATTTGCATTAGCTCATGGCCAGTGGAATGTTGCTATAGATACTTTTATTTTATCTTTTGCTTTAATTTGGGTTTTGAAAAAACAGGTTCTATTTGGGCAAGTATATTATTGCACGCTATTAAAAACTTAATAGCTTTTGGCGCGTTGTTTATTATTCCTTTGTTATAATGTTACACTTATTTGTATGAAAGCAACTCAACTATTCACCAAAACCCAAAAAACAGTGCCCGCAGACGAAAAGGCTAAAAATGCCCAACTTTTAATTAAGGCTGGTTTTATACATAAAGAAATGTCTGGAGTTTATGCATTTTTACCATTAGGCGTAAAAGTAATAGAAAATATCAAAAACATTGTTCGCCAAGAGATGAATGCTATAGGTGGGCAAGAGGTAGTTATGACTACTTTGCAACCAAAAGAAATCTGGCAAAAAACAGATAGATGGGATGATAATAAAGTAGATAATTGGTTTAAGACAAAACTAGTAAATGGTACAGAACTTGGTGTGGGCTTAACGCACGAGGAGCCAATTGTAGATGTAGTGGGCCAATATGTGCATTCATATAAAGATTTACCATTTAGCGTTTACCAAATACAAAGTAAGTTTAGAAACGAGCTTAGGGCAAAAAGTGGTTTATTACGTGGCCGCGAGTTTTTAATGAAAGATATGTATTCTTTTAGTAAAAATCAGACCGAGCACGATAGGGTGTACGAAGAAATTGCCGGCGCTTACACAAAAGTATATAAGCGTTTAGGTTTGGGTGATATTACATTTAGAGCCAAGGCAGATGGTGGCATTTTTACAGAAAAATATAGCGACGAATACCAAACCTTAAGTGAGGCTGGTGAAGATACGTTATTTTGCATACCAGAAGATAATATTTATTACAACCAAGAGGTAGCCCCGTCTAAAGCCCCTAATATCAAAGATGATTCACCACAGGCACCTATGAAAGAGGTAGAGGGTGTTGGCATTGTAGGTGTGCAAGAATTGGCAAAGTTTTTAAAAATACCCGTAGAAAAAACTACAAAAACTATGTTATACCAAACAAATGATGGCCGTATAGTAGCGGCTGCAGTTAGGGGTAACTATAACATCAATGAGATAAAATTGCGTAAAGTCTTAAAAGCTAAAGAAGTTCATTTAGCACCACCAGAAATTGTAAAAAAAGTCACCAAAGCAGATATAGGCTATGCAGGATTGCTTAACTTGCCAAAAGATGTGCAGATAGTTATAGATGAATCTTGTTTAAATAGAGTTAATTTTGAGATGGGTGCAAACAAAACTAATTGTCATAGTATAAATGTAAACTGGGGCCAAGATTTGCCAGAACAAAAGCAGGCTTACGATATTAAAACCGCAAAAGAAGGCGATTTTCACCCAGACACTGGCAAGCTATACCAAATAAAAAAGGCCGTAGAAGTAGGTAATATCTTTCCACTAGAAACAAAGTATACAGATTTATTAGATGTTTACTATACAGACGAATCTGGCAAGCAACAATCTATAGTAATGGGTTGTTACGGTATAGGAGTAAGCCGTTTAATGGGGGTATTGGCAGAACATTTTAGCGATAGTAAGGGTCTTATTTGGCCCAAAGCAGTAACACCATTTATGGTATATTTGGCTCAAATTGGAACAGATAAATCTATAACAAATGAGTCTCAAGAACTATACAATATTCTGCAAGCAAACGGAGTAGAGGTTTTTTGGGATAACAGAGACGTAAGGCCAGGTGAAAAATTTGCCGATGCCGATTTGTACGGGTTTCCTTACAGGTTAGTTATTAGTAAAAAAACCATAGAACAAAACGTATATGAGCTTAAAGAACGTACAAAAGATCAAACCCAAATGGTAACTAAAGTAGATCTTATAAAACTAGTAACAAATAAGGGCACATTGTAACTATTTACAAACTAGGTGGCTGTGATATACTACAACAGCTGCACCTGTATTAAACATTCTGCAGTTCTTTTTTAATCAGTCAAATAAAGAAAGATGTAAGGGTAAAGCCATGAATAAAGTATACAAATTAACTAAAGACGGTATAGCCGAGCTAAAAGCCGAGCTAGATTCTTTAATAGCTGCGCGTGCAGAAATAACAGATCGTATTAAAACTGCCAGAGAAATGGGTGACTTAAGCGAAAACGCCGAATACGCAAGCGCCAGAACGGAACAAGATCGTAACGAAAACCGAATAAAAGAGATAGATTACATTTTAAAAAACGCCGAAATTATATCCCAACACAAAAAGGTTTCTGTTGTACACATTGGTAGCACGGTAGAACTTAAGAGCGATAGTGGCAAATCTCAAACTTTTCAGGTAGTAGGAACGGTAGAAGCAGACCCATTAACGGGTAAAATTAGTGATGAATCACCAATAGGAAGAGCCGTTTTGGGCAAAAAAATTGGCGATAGCGTGCAAATTGTTACCCCAGCCGAAACCACCGTTTATAAAGTTAACTCTATAAGCTAGTTCCTGTAGTATATATTTGACATAATATCTAATATTTGTTAAAAATATAGTATATGGAATTACCCAAACATAACTGCCATGGGGCTAGCCAACATAGTAATGCTATGACACTTAAGCTTCTTAATGAAGTAATTACAATGCCAGATGATCTTATAATCCCTTATAGCACTGTAGCGCACGATGTATTGCCTAGATATAGGGGTTTACCCGTACCAATTGAACCAGTTGAATTTAATAATGAGTACATATCTAAGTTTATATTTTATGCTAACGCCGCTTTGGGTTTACAATATTTAATAGAAAAAGATGCAGCAGCGTCTTTTAATGCCATAGATGCTATATTAATAGATTTAGAAAGCAAGATTAAGGATTTAGAAGCACGAATTCAAGATAAAAGGGCACGTGTTAAAAAACTACAACAAAGAACAATTGCAACCAAGGGTTTGCCGCCAGAAGACCTACATGATGATACATATATCAGAAGACATGATTGTATAGGTAGCGATTATATATCTGTTTCAATTGATTTAGTTGAAACCCAAAATGAATTATCTAGTATTAATAAAGTTATACATCAGTTAAATGCCCTTCGCGCATATATGAAAAAAAGCTTAGCACGGCCTGATTCAAATAATTCTTATCATGATATTTTATCAGTTCAGATATTGGTAAGTGAACTTAGCTTAGATAGGAATATATTAGAGGATCGCTTTGCAGATTATTTTCAAAAAACGCATGGGGCTGATGAAGAACCAGATATTAATGGGCCTATTGGCCAAGTTAGAGCGTCAATAGGCGCATTAGCTGCTGGCCTTCGTGGTTTTATAAATAAGTTTACTTAATAAATAGAGACTGCTGCTGTATACTATACCTAATGGCAACGTTGCAAGAACTGCGCGATGAGCGTGTTCGTAAACTACAAGATTTAACAGTTTTAGGTGTGCAGGCTTATCCTGCAATATCTAACCGCACCAATATGTCGCAAGATGTTATTGATAATTATGATGAGTTGGCTGGTAAAACAGTTACAATTGCCGGCCGCATTACCAGTATTAGAAAATTTGGTAAATTGGCGTTTATAGTGCTTAAAGATGCCTCTGGCCAAGTACAATTATTTTTAAAAGATGGCACCGTTAATGATTCACCAAATTATGCTGATAGTGAGTTAGGGCTAAAAGATATTTCATTATTAGACAATGGTGATTTTATAGAGGCAACTGGTGCGGTTATTACTACTAAAACAGGCGAAAAGTCTGTAGAAGCTACAGATCTAAGAATTTTGGCTAAAAGTTTGCGGCCTATGCCATCAGAGCAAGAGGGGTTTAGTAACAAAGAAGAGCGCCTAAGAAGACGTTATGTAGACACTAATGTTAATAAAGATGTTTACAGTAGGTACATTAGGCGTAGTAAATTTTGGCAGGCAACCAGAGATTATTTGTTAAAAAACAATTTTATAGAAATTAACGTGCCGGTTTTAGAACACACAACTGGTGGTGCCGATGCTAACCCATTTGTTACTCATATGGATGCACTAGATCAAGACTTTTATTTGCGAATTAGCCACGAGTTACCGCTTAAACGTCTTGTTGGTGGTGGTTACGAAAAGGTCTTTGATATTGGCCCACGCTTTAGAAACGAAAACTATACAGAGGAGCATTTGCCAGAGCACGTAGCCATGGAATGGTACTGGGCATATGCAAATTGGCAAGATGGCATGAAATTTATGACAGAAATGTTTAGATATGTGGCTCAAGAAACTTTTGGAACTTTAGAATTTAATATTCATGGCAAACGCTTTAATCTTGCCGATACTTGGCAAGAGCTAGATTACGCCACTGCTATAAAAGATGCTTATAGTATTGATGTTTTTAATTGTACCATAGAACAAGTTGCAGAAGCCTTAAAGGTAAATAAATTAGAAGTAGAAAGAACAGATAGTATTGCGCGTGGCATAGATAAATTATGGAAGAATATAAGAAAAGATATGGTAGGCCCGGTTTGGCTTGTTAACACTCCTAAGTTTATTAGCCCACTAGCAAAAGGAAACCCACAAAACCCAAATGTTGTGCAAAGGTTTCAACCAATTATTGGTGGTAGCGAGCTTGGTAATGGTTTTAGTGAGCTAAATGATCCTACGGATCAGTTAAATAGGTTTGTAGAGCAACAAAAAATGCGTGATAGTGGCGATGCCGAGGCTATGATGTTAGATATAGATTATATAGAGATGCTAGAATACGGCATGCCACCAGCTTGTGGTTGGGGTTATAGTGAGAGAGTTTTTTGGCTGCTAGAAGGTGTTAGTGCGCGCGAGGGCGTGCCTTTTGTGCATATGCGTAGTGAGATAGACGATACTACTAGGGCGATTTACCCAAATATTAAGCTTTAACGCAGGTATTTATGCAAGCAAATAATACGGCTAAAAAAGTTGTAATTGTTGGAGCCGGTATAAGTAGCTTAGCCTCAGCAGTTTTATTAAGCGCTAAAGGTTATAAAGTAGTAGTTTTAGAATCTTCTAAGACTTACGGTGGTAAAATTGGCTTGTTAACTTTGGGTGGAGCAACTTTTGATGCGGGGCCAAGTTTGTGCACAGATGTAGCTACAATAGATGATATTTATATTAGTGCGGGCTTAAACCCCAGAGATTATTGGAGCTATTTGCCAACCTCTGAAATTACTAGGTATTTTTGGCAAGATGATTTTAGCTATATTATGCCGGCTGGTAGGGCGCAAATAGAGCGCTCTATAGTACGTAGTTTTAATGTAAACATAAAAAATCTTTCAAAATATTACGCAGAAATTAATAGTGCATATCAAAAAAGTATACCTGTGTACCTAGATAGACAGCCATCTTTATTGTCTACACTATCGCCAAGAGGTGTTAGGGCGTTTGCCGCGCTTACGCCATTTTTAATTCAATATTTGCACATCAGAAACGTTAACAAGCTTCAAGATCCAAAATTAGTTCAATTGTTTGATAGATTTGCTACTTATAGTGGTAGCAACCCCTATATTGCCCCCGCAGTAACCGCACTAGCGGGTGCATTAGAGCTAAACGATGGAGCATATTACCCAATTGGGGGCATGCGTAGTATTGTAGAAGGTTTTTATAATGCGGCAAAAAAGCTTGGGGCAGAGTTTGTATTTAATAGCTCCGTACTATCTATAAAAACCCTAAAGGGGCATGTTGCTTACGTAGTTACTAAGCAGGGCCAAATTAAAGCTAATTACGTGCTTTATGGTGGTGATGTGGCTATCTGCCAAGTTTGCTAAAT